>DATEOM010000561.1:0-2139 GCA_035274105.1 Microbacterium sp. | reverse complement strand
CGAGCGGCGCGGTCGCCGCCCACGCGGCCGCCACGCCCGCCGTGCCGGCAGACGGGTCACCGTGAACGGCGAACTCGAGCTCGAGCCAGTCCTCGCCCCACGCGAGCGGGGTGTACTCGCGACTCGGCGCCGCCCGCAGCGCCTCCTCCGTCTGCGGATCGCCCTCGGGGAAGAAGATGCGGAGGTGGTCGTCGGCGCCCGGCGAGGTGAAGCCGGCGAGGTCGGCGCCCTGCAGGCGGATCCGGACGTACGACGGCGTGAGCCACTCGCGTGCGCTCAGCGTCACGCGGCGGAAGCGCAGCTCGAGACCCCGGGGCTCGAGCGTGAAGGCAGGGGAGGCGGTGGAGGTCAAGGGATCGTTCCTTTCGTCGTCATTCCCAGATCACGATGGGCCGGCCCGCGACCTCGGCGACGCGGGCCGGAGTGTCGTACAGCGCCGAGAGACGCTCCGCGGTGACGACCTCCGGGACACGGCCGTGGTGGACCACCCGGCCGTCGCGCATCGCGACGATGTCGTCGGCGTACTGCGCGGCCACGTTGATGTCGTGCAGCACGACCACGACCGTCATGCCCCGTTCGTCGGCGAGGCGGCGCACGAGCTTCATGAGCGCCACGCCGTGCCGCGGGTCGAGGTTGTTCAGCGGCTCGTCGAGGAGCAGATGGTCGGTGTCCTGCGCGAGCGCCATGGCGACGAACGCCCGCTGGCGCTGACCGCCCGACAGCTCGTCGAGGAAGCGGGCGCGCACGCCGCTCAGGTCGAGCATCTCGATCGCCCGCTCGACGTGCGCCCGGTCGGCGGGCGTGCGGCCCGAGCCGCCGTGCGGGAAACGCCCGTACGCGACGAGGTCCTCGACGCTCAGCCGGATGGCCAGGTGGTTGTCCTGCCGGAGGATGGCGAGGCGCTTCGCCAGCTCGCGCGTCTTCGTCGTCGCGACGTCGTGCCCCTCGACGGTGATCCGTCCGGCATCGGCGGCGGCGAGACGCCCGATCGCGGCGAGCAGCGTCGACTTGCCGGCTCCGTTCGGGCCGATGATCGCCGTGACGCCGGGACGGATCTCGATCGACACGTCGTCGACGGCCACGAGTGCGCCGTGTCGTTTGACGACCGATTCGGTGCGGATCATCAGCGGGCCCTTCCGGTCAGAACGAGGACGATGAAGAAGATGCCGCCGACGAACTCGATCACGATCGGCAGCTCGGTGCCGAAGCCGAGCACGCGGGCGAGGATCAGCTGACCGCCGACCAGGGCGATCACCCCGATCGCGGTCGCGGCCGGGACGCTCCGCAGGTGACGGTGACCGACCGCCCCGTAGGCGAGGTTCGCGACGATCAGCCCGAAGAACGTGACCGGGCCCACGAGAGCGGTGGATGCTGCGACCATCGCGGCGATCGCCACGATCACGTGCATCACCACACGGCGGTGCTCGACCCCGAGCGAGATCGAGGTGCTCTCGCCCAGCGACAGCACGTCGAGCTCGCGACGGATCGGCCAGAGCGACGCCAGCGCGACGGCGACGAGGACGCCGGTCGGCACGAGGAGCTCGCGGTCGACCGAGGTGAAGCTCGCGAAGGTCAGGTTCTGGAGGATCGCGAAGGTGTCGGGGTCGAGCAGCCGCTGCAGGAACGCGGTCACCGAGCGGAACAGCACTCCGAGCACCAGGCCGGCGAGGACGATGACGTGCAGATCGAGGCGACGGCGCACGAAGAGCCACCAGTACAGGAGCACGATCGACCCTGCCATGAGGACGAGCTCGACCAGCCACGACGTCAGGGGCGGTGCCGCCACGAGGAGCACGGGGCCGATGGCGAACGCGACCACCGTCTGGATCGCGAGGAAGACGGCGTCGAACCCCATGATGCCGGGCGTGAGGATGCGGTTGGACGTGATCGTCTGGAAGAGCACGGTCGCGGCCCCGACGGCAGCGGCGGCGATCACCATGCCGGCGACCGTGCGCCACCGCAGGCCGAGGGCGTACTCCCACTTGCCCGGGAGGCCGGTGAAGAGGAACAGCAGCACCAGCAGCAGGGCCGCAGCCGTGAGGGCGAGCAGAGCGATGGCCGGGCGCCGCAGCACGCGGACGGCGCTGCGGACAGGTGTGACGGACGTGGTCATCGCGCCCCCGCCCGCTGGGCCGAGGA
>DATEOM010000560.1:0-5449 GCA_035274105.1 Microbacterium sp. | reverse complement strand
CGGCACCGAGGCGAACAACCTCGCCATCAAGGGCATCGCGATCGCCGCCGCGCTGCGCCGCGACGACCGGCGCGCGCACGTCGTGACCACGCCGATCGAGCACGAGTCGGTGCTCGAGTCGGTTGACTACCTCGAGCGCGTGCACGGGTTCGCCGCGACGCGGGTGCGCGTGGACGAGCACGCGCGCGCGTCGACGGATGCTGTCGCCGAGAGCCTCCGCGACGACACGGTGCTCGTGAGCATCGGCTACGCGAACAACGAGGTCGGAACAGTTCAGGATGCTGCGGCCATCGCCGCCGTCGTACAGGAGCGGCGCATCCCGCTCCATCTCGACGCGGTCCAGGCGGCGGGCTGGCTGTCGCTGTCGGCGGCCGAACTCGGCTACGACGCGATCTCGCTCGCCGGCCACAAGCTGGGTGCTCCCAAAGGAACGGGCGTGCTCGGGGTACGGGGCCGGATCCCGCTCGAACCCCTGATGCACGGCGGCGGACAGGAGCGCGGCCGCCGCAGCGGCACCGAGGACGTCGCGGGCGCCGTCGGTTTCGCCACCGCCCTGGAGCTGGCCGAGGCGGAGCGGGCCGAGGCATCCGCTCGCGTGTCGGCGATCCGCGACCGCTTCATCGCCCGCGTTCTCGCGCGCGTCACTTCGGCGCGCCTCACCGGCGACCCCGTGCACCGCCTCGCGGGTACGGCGAGCTTCACGTTCGCCGGCACGAGCGGCGAGGCCGTGCTGCTGGAGCTCGAGCGTCGCGGTGTCGTCTCGTCGAGCGGTTCGGCGTGCGCGGCCGGCAGCGATGAGCCATCGCACGTGCTCGTCGCGATGGGCATCGCGCCGGAGGTCGCGCAGACCGCGGTGCGCTTCACCTTCCCGCGCTGGCTGAACGCGCCGCTGGATGCGGTCGCCGACGCGGTCGAGGCATCCGTCTCCGCGGTGTCCGAAGCAGGTCGCTGAGTCACCCGCACGAGACGCGACGTCATACCTGCCGCCGGCGGAGCCCGCCCCTTCCAGGCGACCATAGGATCGGGACGTGCCCCCCGCCGTGACCGTCATCGTCCCTGGCTACGACGTGGCCCTCTACGCCGCCGAGGCGCTCGATTCCCTGCGCGCGCAGACGCGCGAGGACTGGGTCGCGATCCTCGTCGACGACGCCTCCACCGACGAGACGGGTGCGCTGTTCGACGCCGCGGCGGCGGCCGACGAGCGGTTCCAGGTCGTGCACCATCGCGCGCAGAGCGGACTCGGCGCAGCGCGCAACTCCGCCCTCGACCTCGTGCGCACGCCGTTCGTGGGCTTCCTCGACGCCGACGACCGCCTCACGCCGACCGCGCTGGAGCGGCTCGTCGGCACGGTCGCCGCCAGCGGCAGCGACTTCGCGCTCGGCGCGTACGTGCGCCTGCGCCCCGACAGCGCCGGGGGGTACGAGGCCGGCAGCGTGCAGCCGTGGGTCGCTGCGGCGACCGATCCGGCGCGCGTCGGCACCACCCTCGAGCAGCACCCCGAGGCATCGGGCAACATCGTCGCCTGGTCGAAGGTGAGCCGCACCGAATTGTGGCGGCGCACCGGCCTGCGGTTCCCCGTCGGCAAGGCGTACGAGGACCAGATCGTGGCGCAGCAGATGTACACCCGCGCCCGCGCGTTCGACGTCATCCCCGACGTGGTCGTCGAGTGGCGCGAGCGCGCCGACGGCTCCTCGATCACCCAGCACAAGGGTGAGCTGCCGGTGCTGCGCGACTACCTCGAGGCCCTCATGGGCGGGATCGCGGTGCTGGATGCTGCGGGCCAGCCGCGGGCCGCGGCATCCCGCGTCCGTCTCATCCTCGCGATGGACCTTCCGCCGCTGGTCGACCTCGCCCGCGACCACGTCGACGACGCCTACCGGCGCGAGCTCGGCGAGTTCGCACGCACGCTGTGGTCGCGCAGCGACGGGGTCGTGCTGTCGGACCCCGCCACTATGGCCCTGGCCGCTGCACGCCTCTGGTGACGGCGGCGCAGCACGCCGTGCGACCCCTCAGTGACCGCGCCACTCCGGATCGCCGGCACTGCCACGGCCGGCCGCGAGCACCTCTTCCGAGGTGAGGACCGGCGCATCGGGCGCGGTGTCGGCTCGGCGATCGGGGTGGTCGGCGGGCGGCTCGGCGTCCTCGGCCTCGGCCTCCGCCTCGAGGATCCTGGTGGTCGCGAGCTGCTGCGCCGCGAGCTCGGCGTAGAGCCCGCCCTCCGCCAGGAGCGAGGCGTGCGTGCCCGACTCGACGATGTGCCCGGCTTCGACCACGTGGATGACGTCGGCCGCGATGACCGTCGACAGGCGGTGCGCGATCGAGAGCGTCGTGCGGCCGCGGGCCGCAGCGTCGAGCGCCTCCTGGACGACGCGCTCCGACACGGTGTCGAGGGCCGACGTCGCCTCGTCGAGGAGCAGCACCGGCGGGTCCTTCAGGAGCACTCGCGCGATCGCGATGCGCTGCTTCTCCCCGCCTGACAGCCGGTACCCGCGCTCACCGACGACGGTGTCATAGCCCTTCTCGAAGCGCTCGATCACGTGATGGATGTTCGCGGCGCGGCAGGCGGCCTCGACCTCGGCATCGGTCGCATCCGGCTTCGCATACCGCAGGTTCTCGCGGATCGTGGCGTGGAACAGGTACGTCTCCTGCGAGACGATGCCGACGTTGTCGATGATCGACTCCTGCGTGAGGCGACGTACGTCCTCACCGGCGAACAGGACGGATCCGCCGGATGCCTCGTACAGCCGCGGCGTCAGGTACAGCACGGTCGTCTTGCCGGCGCCGGAGGGCCCGACGAATGCGACGTGCTGGCCGGGCTCGGCTGTGAACGAGACGCCCTGGAGCGTCGCGCGGGCGTCGGCCGCGGCATCCGGATAGCGGAACTCCACATCGCGGAACTCGATGCGGCCGAGCGGCCCGGGGGCGTCGGCGACGTCGATGGCGTCGGGGGCGTCGCGAATGGCCGGCACGAGGTCGAGGTACTCGAAGATGCGGGCGAACAGCGCCGACGACGTCTGCAGGTCGAGCGAGACGCGCATGAGCCCCATGAGGGGCATGAGGAGCCGCGCCTGCACCGTGGTGAACGCGACGATCGTGCCCGCCGTGATGGCGTCGGTGCCGCCGCCGATGAGATAGCCCGACACGAGGTAGATGATCGCCGGGACGCTCGCCATGATCACCTGCACCACGGCGAAGAACCCCTGGCCGCTCATCGCGCGGCGGACCTGCAGGCGCACCTGGTTCACGTTCTCGTCGGCGTACCGCGCCGACTCCGTGCGCTGACGGTTGAACGACTTCGAGAGCAGGATGCCCGAGACGCTCAGGGTCTCCTGCGTGATGGCGGTGAGCTCCGACAGCGACTCCTGCGTCTCGCCCGCGATGCGCGCGCGCACCTGCCCGACCCGCCGCTGCACGAGGATCAGGAACGGCATGAGCACGACCGCGATGATCGTGAGGCGCCAGTCGATGAGGATCATCGCGACGAGCGAGGCGACCACCGTGACCGTGTTGCCGAGGATGCTCGTCACGGTGTTCGTGAGCACGCCCGAGACGCCGCCGACGTCGTTCTGCAGGCGGGATTGGATGACGCCGGTCTTGGTGCGCGTGAAGAAGCCGAGCTCCATCGACTGAAGGTGGTCGAACAGCTTCACACGCAGGTCGCCGGTGACCCGGTTGCCGACGGTGGACGTGAGCCACGTCTGCACGACGCCGACAGCGGCCGACAGCAGGAAGAGCGCGATCATCGCGAGCACGAGCTTCCAGAGAAGCGAGAGGTCGGGAGGCGAGCCGTCGATGGGGAACAGGGCGTCGTCGAACACGCGCTGCACCAGCAGAGGCGGGATGACGGCGATGCCCGCGCCGGCGACGACGAGCACGCCGGTGATGAGGATCGACCACTTGTAGGGCCGGAAGAGGGCGACCACTCGCCGCCCGAGGTTCGGGATCTCGGGCGCCTCGGCGTTGGCGCGCCGCTGCGCCTCGGTGTCGACCGGGCGGAAGCCGGGGTGTCCTCCCCCGCCACCACCGCCGCGCATGCTCACGTAGCCAGCCTAATGAGCCCCGCCGACGCTAGGCTCGGGGCATGACCTCGACGCCCGACCTCCCTGAACACGACGGCAGCGATCTCGCGGAGCTCCGCGAGGAGATCGACGCCCTCCAGGCCATCCCGCACGAGGAGATCGTGAACCCCCTGCCGAAGAGCCTCGAGGAGCGCGAGCCCGAGGCCGAGCCGACCGACGCGATCGGCTCCGAGAAGTGGGACGACGCGAAGCCCGAGCGCTCCGAATCCTGACCCCGCGGGTCGCCTGACGACCCGGCATCCCGTCCCCGGAAGCGGGAATGGGATGTCGGAACCTGTGGTTATCTTGAGGGCTTGCCATCCTCGGGTGGCACATCGCTGTCCATCCGAGCCTCGAGGAGACCCATGGCCGCCATCGAAACGACCCCCGGAACCGGCAGCGTCCCCGCTGTTCCGATCAGCGCCGCCGGTGCGGCGCCCAAGCTGCGTCCCGAAGAGAGCCGCGTCATCTGGCTGCTGCTCGCCGCGGCCTTCGTCGCGATCCTCAACGAGACGACCATGGGCGTCGCGATCCCGCACCTCATCACCGACCTCGGGATCACTGCGCTCGCCGCGCAGTGGCTGACGACCGCGTTCATGCTGACGATGGCCGTGATCATCCCGATCACCGGCTTCCTGCTGCGCCGTTTCACGACGCGCACGATGTTCGTCGCCGCGATGAGCCTCTTCTCCGCCGGAACCCTGATCGCCTTCCTGTCGCCCGGGTTCCCGATGCTGCTCGTCGCACGCGTCGTCCAGGCGTCCGGCACCGCGATCATGATGCCGCTGCTCATGACGACGCTCATGACCGTGGTTCCTGCCGCCATCCGCGGTCGCATGATGGGGCGCGTCAGCATCGTGATCTCGCTCGCTCCGGCGATCGGGCCGACCCTCGCGGGCGCCGTCCTCAACAACTTCGAGTGGCGCTGGATCTTCGGCATCGTGCTGCCGATCGCGATCGTCGCGCTGGTCATCGGGGCGCGCTGGATCCACAACCTCGGCGAGACCACCCACGCGCCCATCGACGTGCTGTCGATCATCCTGTCGGCGCTCGGCTTCGGCGGGATCGTCTTCGGCCTGAGTCAGATCGGCGGTGCGGCCGCGCACGGCAGCGCATCGGAGGTGGCGGCTGCCGACGCGATGTCGACCATCACCCTCATCGCCTCATTCAGCGTCGGCGTCGTGGCGCTGGGCCTGTTCATCTGGCGGCAGCTGCTGCTGCAGAGAACCGACCGCGCGCTGCTGGACCTCCGGGTCTTCCGGTCGCTGAACTTCTCTCTGTCGATCGCGCAGATGGGCCTGCTGTCGCTGGCGTTCTTCGGGGCGATCACTGTCGTGCCGCTCTACATGCAGAGCGTGCTGCAGGTCTCGGCGCTCGATACCGGTCTGGTG
>DATEOM010000559.1:0-4271 GCA_035274105.1 Microbacterium sp. | reverse complement strand
TGCAGGGGGTGGGGTTCGAGGCGGTCGTCCGCGTGTCGCTGCAGGACCTCGTGGCCGCCGCCGGCACCGCGCACGGCAAGGCGCCGGCGACCTTCGACCCGACGCGCGAGATCGAGGTGGCGGTGCAGCTGCGCGGGCTCTCGTTCGCGGACGGACAGCCGTCGTCCGTCGCCACGACGCTGCCGACGTCCGCCGACGAGCCCCGGCGGCTCGCCTTCCAGCTCGTCCCGCGTGATCCCGGACGCGGTCACATCACCGTGAAGTTCACCCAGCCGCCGGTGATGGCGACGCTCGCCACGCTCGCGCTGAGCGCCCCGATCCTCCCCGCCGATGCGGGCGAGGGCGGCACGGGCGATGCGCAGGTGGTCGAGGCATCCGTCGCCGTCCCGCCGCGCAGCATCGCCGACCTGCCCACCCTCGCGATCGACGAGTCCATCGCGAGCGGCGAGAGCGAACTGGTCATCACCGCGAAGATCGGCGACACCGTGGCGCGCCACACGGCGCACCTTCCCGACAAGGCGGGCTACGTCGCGGAGATCTACGCCGACCTCGCCGGCATCCGCTCCGCCTACGAGGCGGAAACCCGGGCCGACGCCGAGGCGGCCGCCGCGACCGCCCGGCGCGAGGTGCGATCCCTCGGCGCGCGGATCGCGCGCGAGCTCCTCGGCGACGACGTCAACGCCCTGCTGTGGAACCGGCGCCGCCGCATCTCGCAGCTCGTGCTGCAGACGTCGGGCGAACTCGACATCCCCTGGGAGGTCGTGCACCTGGTGCCCGTGGGCAGCCAGCGTCCCGACGCGGACCGGTTCTTCCTCGGCGACCTCGGGCTCATGCGGTGGATGTACGGGACGCCCCGGCCGACCGTCATCCCGATCGATCCCCGCCGCGTCGTCGCCATCGCGCCGAGCTACGTCAACCGGCGGCTGCGCCTTCCCCGCGCCCGCGAAGAGGTCACGGTGCTCAAGACGCTCCTCAAGCGCACGCCTCGGACCGCCTCGGACTCCGCGCAGCTGCGCGCCGCGATCGCCGACGGCGAGTTCGACCTCCTCCACTTCGCCGGGCACGGCCGATGGCGCGACGTGGCGCCGCTCGGCCAGGAGATCGCGTTCGCCCGCTTCTCGCTGCGGCGCAACGACGATTCCGCCTCGTACACCGACTCCGACGCCCGGCGAGACCTGCCCGAAGCCGGCGGCGACCAGGCGCGGGACGCCACGCCGTTCGTGTTCCTGAGCGCGTGCGACGTCGGGCGGCTGCGATCGGGCGCCACCGGCCTGGGCGGCTTCGCCGAGGTGTTCCTGCGGGGAGGCGTCGGGGTCTTCATCGGGTGCTCGTGGGCCGTGCGCGACGACGTCACCGCCGTGTTCGTCCGCACGTTCTACGAGCGGGCGCTGCGCGACGGGGCGACCCTCGGCGAGGCCGTGCTGGCGGCGCGGCACGCCGCGCGGGAGGCCGGCGATCTCACCTCGCTCGCCTTCACCGTCTTCGCCGATCCCCGCGCGAAGTTCGCACCCCGATGACCGCGCCCGCCACACCGCTGCCCGCCACACCGCCCACCGCCATCCACCAGCAGACAGGACGTGACAAGATGCCCACCACGACAGCCGCCCGCGGGGCGGCCCTGAGCGCGGCCGAGCTCGCCGCGCTCCGCAAGCACGTCATCCACACCGCCGACGGCAAGCTCGCCAGGACTGCGGCCGCGAAGCCCCGCACCGTCGAGGAGTTCGCGACCACCGCCGACGACGTGCGACGCATCATCGCGACCGATCTCGCGGCGTTCGTCGAGCAGCAGGCGAAGAAGGCGCCGGCGGGCGACGTGCCGCCGCCGGTCCCGGTGCTGATCTGGGCGCACGGCGGACTCACCGACAAGGGCGCGGGCCTCCAGACCGCCCACCACCAGGTCGCGTGGTGGAAGAAGAACGGGGTGTACCCCCTCCACCTGGTGTGGGAGAGCGGGCTCCTGACGACACTGGCCGACGTCCTCTCGGGCAGGGCGACCGGCAAGCGGGGCTTCACCGACATCACCGACCTCGCGGTCGAGGCCGCCGCACGCGTGCTCGGCGGGCGCAAGTTCTGGGACGACATGAAGCTGGACTCGGCGGCCGCGTGCCTGCCCGCCATGAAGGACGGGACCCGGGGCGGCGCGGACGTGCTCGCCGGCGCGCTGCGCGAATACATGGCCGCGAACCAGGGGGCGATCGAGATCCACGTCGCGGGCCACAGCGCAGGGTCGATCTACCACTCGCACTTCGTCCCCCGGCTGTTCGAGGGCGCCGACGCCGTCGACCACGTCGCGAGCGTCACCTTCCTCGCGCCCGCCGTGCGGCTCGACACCTTCGAGGCGACCCTGCTGCCACTGGCAGAGACCGGCAAGATCCACGATGTCGCGATCTTCACGATGGACGAGACGCACGAGAAGCGCGACAACACCGCGGGGGTCTACCGCAAGTCCCTGCTGTACCTCGTCTCACGGGCGTTCGAGGCCGAGAAGGGCGCCAAGATCCTCGGGCTCGACGAGCACCTCCGCAGCGCGGGGCGCACGATGGCCTACCTCGGAGACGACCCCGGCCGTCTCGTGAAGGGCCCCGTCTCGAAGGGGCGCCTCAGCAGCACGCAGGCGACCTCGCACGGCGACTTCGACAACGACGTCGAGACGATGATGAGCCTCGCGCGGCGCGTCGTCGGCGTGCCCGACAGCGACGAGCCCGACGGGGTCGCGGACTTCCCGAAGCGGGCGCGCGACGTCGTGCTCGACGGCGGCAGCTCGCGCACCCCCCGCCCCGAGCCGACGGGTGTGCGCGGCGCCGTGCCCCGCAAGCTCGCGCTGTGCATCGGCATCGACAGGTACCCGAAGGACCCGCTGGGCGGCTGCGTGGCCGACGCGAATGCCTGGGGCGCCGCCTTCGAGGCGGCGAAGTTCGACGTCGAGTACCTCCGCGACGGCGATGCGACGCGCGACGAGATCCTGCGGGCGATGCTCGACAAGGTCTCGGCGGCGCGCGACGGCGACATCGTCGCGATCCAGTTCGCGGGACACGGCACGTTCGTCCCCGACCTCGACGGGGACGAGACCGACGCGTTCGGCGCCAGCGACGAGGCGCTCTGCCCCGTCGACTTCCGCGGGGGCGAGCTCATCGTGGACGACGACCTGGGCGCGATCTGGGACGCCATCCCCGACGGTGTGGCAGCGACTCTCTTCTTCGATTCCTGCCACTCGGGGACCGTCAATCGAGGCCTCACACGATCGGAGTTCGACGCGATGCAGTACCCCGCCGGCACCACGCCCCGCATGACGGTGCTCGACGGCGACGAGCAGGAGGCCTTCCGCAGCAAGCGCGCCGCCCCGCTCGGAGACGAATTCCGCCGCGCCGCGTGGGATCGCGTGGTCGAGGTCGAGACCGACCGCGCCGCGGAAGCCCCCGCGCCCCGCGGCGACCAGCGCGAGGTGCTCGTCAGCGCGTGTCAGCCCGACCAGGTGGCACTCGAGACCAACGGGCACGGCGTGTTCACGACGGCCGCGCTCGACGTGCTGGCGAAGAGTCCCGCCCTCACCAACAGCGAGTTCGTCGCGGCCGTCGTCGACATCATCGACGAGGACTACGAGCAGCGGCCCCTGCTCTCGGCCGCCGGCTCGCTGGGATCGAGAGTGCTGCTGGCGTCGCTGCACGACGCCGTCGAGAAGGAGAAGATCGTCGCCGAGACCGATGGCCATCGTGCGCCTGCCGACGTGCGCACCGCCGCGATCGTCGCGATCCTCAGGGCCACGGCGGACCTGCTGGAGTCCGGCTCGCAGTAGGCGGCGCGGTGTCACGACCTGCGGGGCCCGGTCGCGGACTCCGCGGGTCGCGGCACGCGAAGCGCGGGATCAGCCCGCCGGGCGGGCGTGCCGGAAGCGGATGCGGGTGCCCGGGCGAGCCTGGGCCACGAGGTCGAGACCGGCATCGGTCACGACCGCGATGACGGGGTAGCCGCCCGTCACGGGGCCGTCGGCGAGAAGGATCGTGGGCCGCCCGCTGGGCGGCACCTGCAGCGCACCCGGGACCATGCCCTCGCTCGCGAGCTCGCCGGTGCGCACGCGCGCCAGCTCCGGCCCGTCGAGGCGTGCACCGACGCGGTCGGCGTGATTCGACACGGTCCACACCGTGTCGTAGAGGGTCGCGAGCGCCGCCGGGGCGAACCAGTCGGTCCGCGGACCGGGCGCGAGCTCGAGTTCGAGCTCGTCGTCCTGCGGCGCTCCCCACGCGCCGGGCGGAGCCACCGGGATGGGTGCCGCC
>DATEOM010000558.1:0-7174 GCA_035274105.1 Microbacterium sp. | reverse complement strand
ATCCGCCGCAGCGATGTCGAGGGCCGCCGCGATCCGGTCGGCGCGCCCGCGCTCGCCCGGCCACGCGAGACTCGTGAGGAACCGCCGGTCGTCCTCGTCGGCGGCGTCGAGAGGCTCGAGGTCGATCCCGGCGCGCCACACGACGTCCGGCAGCCGCAGCGGCGGCTCGCCGGTGACCTCGCACTCCAGTACCACCGTCGACGCGCCATCCTCGGGGTCGAGCGCCACGACGCCGTCGCTCGCCCGGTAGCGGTACGAGTAGCGGTCGGGGTACAGGCACAGCCCGCCGCTCGCCCCGAGCTCGAGCAGCGCGAGCGGACCCGGGACCGTGGCGAGGGCAGGGACGAGGGCGGCGCACCGCTGCGGCTCGTTGGTCTGCAGGCGACGGACGGATGCTGCGCCCACCACCTCGTCGGCATGCTCGCGCAGCCAGTCGGCCCAGGCTGGGAGAGCGGTCTCGGGCGCACCGAGCATGCGGGTGACCGCGAACACGAGCGGCGGCTGCCGGCGCGTGGCGGGGATGCGCGCGAGGATCGCGGCGAGCTCCGGATCGGCGGCGACCCCGTGCGCCCACTCGGCGTAGAGTGCGGAGCGGCCGGGTGCCTCGTCGCGCGCGAACCGCCCGTACCGCTCGACGACGGCGTCGACCTCTTCACCCCCGGTCTCGTGCACGCCCCTCATCCTCCACCACCCCGGGCCGCAGCATCCGCCCCCTCGCTCCTCCGCCCCTCGCTCCTCCGCCCCTCGCTCCTCCGCCCCTCCCTCATCCCCTTCACGCCCCGTGAGACGACAGTTGCGGGACGAGACCGTGGGTGAACCCCGAGGTCTCGTCCCCCGACTGTCGTCTCACGGTCTGTGCCACGGGATCGCGACCCCGCGCCGCCCCACCGCACCGGCGGCTGGGGTTGAATGGAGGGTGGCCGTCGTCCGCGGCCGAGGAGGAACCATGACCTACGCCGTCGACAAGAGCGATGCCCAGTGGCGCGAAGAGCTGACGCCCGACCAGTACGCCATCCTGCGCCAGGCGGGCACCGAGCGCCCGTGGACCGGCGAGCTGCTCGATGAGAGCCGCGCCGGCCTCTACACGTGCGCGGCGTGCGGCGCCGAGCTGTTCCAGAGCGGCACGAAGTTCGACTCGCACTGCGGCTGGCCGAGCTTCTACGAGTCGATCCGCCCGGAGGCGGTCGAGCTCATCGAGGACAACAGCCACGGCATGGTTCGCACCGAGGTGCGCTGCGCGAACTGCGGCTCGCACCTCGGCCACGTGTTCCCCGACGGCTTCGGCACGCCGACCGGTGACCGCTATTGCATGAACTCGATCTCGTTGCAGTTCACGCCCGGTGACGAGGCGGGGGCGGCGTGACGTCCGGCGCGCTCGACGCCGCGCTGGCTCGGCGGTCGTGGTCGAAGGTCACCGACGAGGCTCCGACGCACGAGGAGCTCCTCGATTTCGTCGCGGCGGCCGGCCGCGTCGCCGACCACAAGTCGCTGCACCCGTGGCGGCTCATCGAGCTGCGCGGTGCTGATCGCCAGCGCTTGGGCAAGGCGCTCAACAAGGCCGAGGGTCACAAGGGCGCATCGTCGAAGCCCCTGCGCGCGCCGCTGATCATCGCCGTCGTGGCGAGCTACAGCAAGACGCACAAGGTGCCGCGATGGGAGCAGGAGGCCGTCGCCTCGGGCGTCGCGCACGTCTTGAGCCTGGTGCTCGACGAGGCCGGCTGGGGCGTCTTCTGGCGCACCGCCGGCGACCAGACCCGGTCGAAGGCCGTCGCGAAGGCCCACGGTCTCAAGAAGAGCGAAGAGCTCCTCGGCTGGCTGTACGTCGGCGGCAAGCCGAAGCGCTCGCGTCCGACGCGCCGCAAGGGCGTCGACGCCACGCGATTCGTCAGCCGCATGCCCAAGGGCTGACCCGGCGACACGCCCGGCAGGCCGCGCGTCGAACCCGGTGGCCCCGCGTCCTCAGCAGAAGCCCGCGATGCCGTGCCACGCGGGATGGTCCCCGGTGACCCCCTCGCGCAGCACCGTCGCCTCGATCAGCCCGTAGGGGCGGTCGGCGGCGTAGAAGACCTCGTTGGGGTTGTCGAGTCCGAACGGCGCCAGGTCGACCGCGAAGTGGTGCAGGTTCGGCATCGAGAACCGGATCTCGTCGATCTCGGTGCGGGCCTCGAGCACGCGCCGGCCCATCTCGTACAGCGTCTGCTGCAGGGCGAGCGAGTGGGTCTGGGCGAACGCCTCGAGGAGCAGCCGCCGCACGTCGGCGAACGCCTCGTCGAAGTCGACATCGACATCGACGCCGCGGTAGCGCCACCTCGCCGTGACCGAGGTCGCGAGGATGCGGTCGTCCGTCTCGGCCAGTGTCGTGTAGCGGTCGCGCACGAACCCGTGGAATTCCGATCCGGCGGACTTCAGCACCGCGAGGTCGCGCAGTCCTGAGATGACCGTCGCCTCCGCTCCGACGAACGTGACGACGGCCGTGCGGATCTCGGTGCCGCCGCGCACGAACGAATGGTCGTGCGGAGCACCGTCGACCGGGATGCGGTTCCAGGTGTACTGCTCGGCCTCCCAGCGCCCGCCGGTGACCCACTCGAACTCTCCGGTGAAGTGACGTCCGAGTCGCAGCAGGAACTCCTCGGGCGCGCCGACGCCGTCGCGGGCGAAGGCGAACACGGTGTTCTTCTGCGTGTCGGTGGCGACGATGCGGGCGTTGTCGCCCTCGGTGTGGGCAGCCGCGAAGTCGCCGCGCAGCTGCGAGGTCACGTCGAGGTCGGTGATCGAGTGCCGCGGGCCGTCGCGATCGACCCGCACGAGGCGGACCTCGGCCTTGCCGTACTGGTTCGCGCCGAGCACGATGCCGGGCTCGGCCACGTCAGTTCCCCCGATAGGTGGAGTACGCGAACGGGCTGAGCAGCAGGGGCACGTGGTAGTGCTGCCCGTCGTCGGCGACCGCGAAGTCGATCGACACGACCGGATAGAACGTGGCGCGCCCCGTCTCCGCGAAGTACTCCCCCGTCGCGAAGGTGAGCCCGTACACCCCGGCCTCGAGGCGCTCCGGGCCCAGATCGGCGACCCGGCCCGCCTCGTCGGTGACGCCGGACGCGATCTCGGCGCCGTCCGCGCCGGTGAGCACCACGCCGACACCGCGCGCAGGGCCTCCGAGCGCAGCATCCAGCACATGCGTCGTGATCTGGCTCATGAATCGATGATCCCTTCCAGTCGGCGGATGGCGATCTGCCGCAGCTGCTCTGCCACGACCGGGATCTCCTCCTCCTCAGTGTGGGCCAGTCGCTCGTTCAGCGCATCGAGGATCTCGTCAGCGCTGCGTCCGGCCGCCCGGATGAGGAAGACCCGCGAGAACTTCTCCTCGTAGGCGCGGTTGCCCGCGGCGAGCGCGGCGACGACGTCGGCGGGCGGCATCCCGATTCCCTCCTGCTCGGAACGGGAGAGGGATGCCGCGGCCCCGCCTCCGCTCGGTCGCTCGCCGATGCGGGGGTGATGGGCGAGGGCGCCGTCGATCTCGGCGGGCGTCCACGGCGCGGCGCTCGTGCGCGCGGTGTCGAGGAGCGCCGCCCTCGTCGCGTACGGCCGGCCGGCGACGACGGCGTCGACCCATCGGTCGATGTCGACGCAGGGGCGCACGACCGCCCGTGCGGCGTCGGCGTCGAGCCGGTTGAACGCGTCCAGCTCCATCGCTGCGGCGGGTGCCGGCGGCTCAGGCGGCGAGCTGCGCGCGGAGGCGGTCCACGTGGCCGTTGGGGTCGACGCGGTACTCGGCGGACAGCACCGTGCCGTCGGCATCCAGCACGAACGTCGAGCGGATGAGGCCGATGCGCTCCTCACCGTTCACGATCTTCGTGCCCCAGGCGCCCCACGCCTCGGCCACGGCGTGGTCCTCGTCCGAGAGGAGCGGGAACTCCAGTTGCTCGGCCTCGGCCCACTCCGCGAGCCGGTCGACCGGATCGGGCGAGATGCCCACCACGGCGACCCCCGCCGCCTGCAGCGACGCGAGGTTGTCGCGGAAGTCGCAGGCCTCGGTCGTGCAGCCGGGCGTGAACGCGGCCGGGTAGAAGTAGACGATGACGCGACGGCCGGCGAAGTCCGCGGGCCGCACGACGGTGCCGGTGGAGTCGGGCAGGGCGAAACCGGGGTTCGCGTCTCCCTCGTTCAGGTGCGTCTCGTCTGCCATGTCGTGCGTCCCTTCGATGGTTCGTCGTGAGGCGGCGCCGGTCACGAGGTCGGGTGCACCCCGAACGCGAGAGCCAGCTTCTCGATCTTCTGCGCCCGGCCGAGGCGGGGCAAGTCGCTGCCGTCGCGGACCACGCGGCCGCGGCCCTCGAAGTCGGCGAGGAAGTCCAGGGCCCACAGCACCTCGCTGGGCGTGGGGCAGATGACCTCGTTGATGACGGGCGCCTGCTCGGCGGCGAGGCAGAGCTTGCCGGTCATGCCCATCGACACCGTGATCGCCGAGTGCTCGCGCAGCGTCGGCATGCTGTTGCCCACGGTCGGGCCGTCGATCGGGCCGGGCAGGTTGCCCACGCGGCTCGCGACGACGAGGCGGGCGCGCGGGTAGGCCATGGCCTCGGCATCCGCGCTCATGCCGGTGTCACGACGGAAGTCGCCGCTGCCGAACGCGAGACGGAAGGCGCCGCGGGCGCGGGCGATGTGCGCGGCGTCCTCCATGCCCAGTGCCGATTCGACGAGCGCGACCACGGGGACGTTGCCACCGAGGCGGTCGAACGAGCTCGTCACCTGGTCGGGCGACTCGGTCTTGGCCAGCATGATGCCGAGGAGCGACGGGATGCCCGCGAGCGCGGCGAGATCGTCGGCCCAGAACGGGCTCAGCGCGTCGTTGACCCGCACCCACGCGCGACCGCCGCCGCGGAGCCAGTCGACGACGTCCTGTCGCGCCTGCGGCTTGTTGCTCGGGTCGACGGCATCCTCGATGTCGAGCACGACCGCGTCGGCGCGAGACGCCGCCATGTCGTCGAACGACTCGGGGCGGGTCCCCGGCACGAGCAGCCACGACCGCGCGATCGACGGGTCCACCGCGCGGTGGCGCGTGGGACGCGTCGTGATCCGCGACCTCAGGTCGTCCTCCGCCTCCAGGACTTCCGCACCGCTGCCATAGGGATCTGCCGACATCTCACTCTTCTTCCGTATCGTCACGTCTCACCCGGCCGAGGGGCGGCCGGACTCGGCGCTCAGGCCGCGTCGCGACGCAGCAGGCGACCGCGGGGCTCGGCGAAGTCGACCCGTCCGCCCCGCAGGAAGGTCTCGCGCACGACGCCCGACAGGGCGCGGCCGTCGTACGGCGAGAGGGGATTCTTGTGGTGCAGACGGGCGACGTCGACGACGAACCCGGCGTCGGGTGCGAACACCGACAGGTCGGCGTCGAAGCCGAGCGCGATCCCGCCCTTGCGGGCGAGGCCCGCGAGGGCCGCCGGACGCGCCGACATCCATTCCACCACCTTCTCGAGCGGGATGCCTCGTTCCCTGGCACCTGTCCAGACGATGGACAGCCCCAGCTGCAGCGACGAGACGCCTCCCCACGCGATGCCGAAGTCGCCGTGATCGAGGTCCTTGAGGTCGATGGTGGCCGGCGAATGGTCGCTGACGATGCTGTCGATCGTGCCGTCGACGAGGCCCGCCCAGAGCCGATCGCGGTTAGCCGCCTCGCGGATCGGCGGACAGCACTTGAACGCGGTCGCGCCGTCGGGCACGTCCTCGGCGCTCAGCGTCAGGTAGTGCGGGCACGTCTCGACGCTGAGGCGCACGCCCTCGCTCTTGGCGGCCGCGATCATCGGCAGCGCGTCGGACGACGAGAGGTGCAGGATGTGCGCGCGGGCTCCGGTGCGACGGGCGCGGTCGATGACCGCAGCGATCGCGGCGTCCTCTGCGGTGTGCGGGCGGGAGGCGAGGAACCGGTCGTAGCCGGCGCCGCTCGCGGGAGGGGCGTGCTCGATGATGGCGGCATCCTCCGCGTGCACGATGAGCAGCCCGCCGAAACCGGCGATCTCCGTCATGTCGCGCTCCAGCTCGCCCGCCTCCAGCGGAGGGAACTCCTCCACGCCCGACGGCAGCAGGAAGCACTTGAAGCCGAACACCCCCGCGTCGTGGAGCGGCCGCAGGTCGCGCGTGTTGCCGGGGATCGCCCCGCCCCAGAAGCCGACGTCGACGAACACCTGGTCGCGCGCCGCCCGTCGCTTGACCTCGAGCGCGTCGACCGTGACCGTCGGCGGGATGCTGTTGAGCGGCATGTCGATGAGCGTCGTGACGCCGCCTGCCGCCGCCGCCTTCGTGGCCGAGGCGAACCCCTCCCACTCCGTGCGCCCCGGCTCGTCGACGTGCACGTGCGTGTCGACGAGTCCCGGCAGCAGTGTCTCGTCCTCCTCGAGGGTGACGATCTCCCGGGCGTCGAGCTCCGCGCCGAGCGGCTCGATCGCGACGATGCGCCCGCCCGAGACCCCGATCTCGCACGGGCGGAAGCCGCCCTCGGTGAGCACGCGCCGGCCGCGCACGACGAGATCGAGCCGCGGCATCCGTTCATCCATGTCAGGTGAGCCGGATCTGCCGGTTGACGTCCTTGTAGAGCAGGTACCGGAACGGGTCGGGCCCGCCGGCGTAGCAGGCCTGCGGGCAGAAGGCGCGGAGCAGCATGTAGTCGCCGGCCTCGCACTCGACCCAGTCCTCATTGAGCCGGTACACCGCCTTGCCCTGCAGCACGTAGAGTCCGTGCTCCATGACGTGCGTCTCGGCGAACGGGATCGATCCGCCGGGCTGGAAGGTCACGATGTTGACGTGCATGTCGTGGGACAGGTCGTCGGGATCGACGAAACGGGTCGTCGCCCAGGCGCCGTCGGTGCCGGGCATGGGGCGCGGCTCGACGTCCTGGTCGCGCGTGACGAACGACGCCGGCGCCGGTACGCCGTCGACCCGCTCGTAGGCCTTGCGGATCCAGTGGAAGGTGGCCGGCTCGTCGCCCTCGTTGGCGAGCGACCAGTCCGCACCCGGGGCGACGAACGCGTAGCCGCCGGGATCGAGCACGTGCCGCTCCCCCTCGAGCGTGACCGTGAGCGCGCCGGCCGTGACGAAGACGACGCCCTCGACGCCGCTCTCGGGCTCGGGCCTCCCGGCTCCGCCGCCCGGCGAGACCTCGACGATCAGCTGGGCGAACGTC
>DATEOM010000557.1:0-2132 GCA_035274105.1 Microbacterium sp. | reverse complement strand
GAACGCGCCGAACGCCTGCAGCAGGATGATCGACCACAGCGTGTTCGACACCTTGAAGTTCGACAGCAGGATGAACTGCGGGATCATGTACGACTGCCACGGCACCGCGATCGTGCCGACGTACAGCAGGAACAGCACGTCACGACCGCGGAAGCGCATGCGCGCGAAGCCGTACGCGGCGAACGATCCTGTCAGCACCTGCAGGAACGTGACCACAACGGCCAGGAACAGCGTGTTGCGGATCCAGACGAGCATGTTCGACTCGGTCCAGATGTCGATGTAGTTCTGCCACACCCACGTCTCGGGGAGCCACTTCACCGGCACCGAGAACACCTCGTTGGCCGACTTGAACGAGCTCAGCACCATCCACACGAACGGCGTCAGCAGCCCGATCGCGAAGATGACCAGCCCGACGTACATCGCGATGCGCGCGATGCGGCGACCGGGCGTCATCTTCTCGGTCGGGACGGCCTCCGGCTGAGGCTCGGGCGACTCCTCCGCGAGCTTGCGCAGGCCACGGCGGTTCGCCGCCGGGGCCGTGAAGTCCGAGACGAGCAGCTCGGCATCCTTCTGAATCTGCTCGGCCATCAGATGCTCCGCTTCTTGTTCCACAGGAACTGGAGGATCGTCACGATGATGCACATGAAGAAGAGCACCACCGCTGCCGCAGACGCGTAGCCGAACTGGGACTCCTCGAAGCCCTTGCGGTAGATGAACTGGGACATGACGAGGGTGGACTGACCCGGGCCGCCGTCGGTCATGACGAGGATCAGGTCGAAGATCTTGAACGAGTTGATCGTGAGCATCACGGTGACGAAGAACATCGTCGGGCGCAGGCACGGGAGCGTCACGTTGACGAACCGCTGCCACACGTTGGCGCCGTCCATGCGTGCGGCCTCGTGCAGCTCGCGCGGCACCGTCTGGAGGCCCGCGAGGAACAGGATCATGTAATAGCCCATGTCGCGCCACGTCGAGACGATGACGACCGCGGGCATCGCCCACTCGGGCGAGGTGAGCCATCCGGGCGGGTTCTGGATGCCGATGAACCGGAGGAACTCGTTGACCGGGCCGTACTCCGGGCTGAACAGCAGGTTCCACACGACCGCGATCGCGACGATCGACGTGATGTAGGGGAAGAAGGCGGCGGTGCGGAAGAACGCGACCCCGCGGAGCTTGTTGTTGAGCAGCAGCGCGAGACCCAGCGCGACGACGATCGTCAGCGGGATGTGCAGCACCGAGTAGTACAGGGTGTTGAAGACGGCGATCTGGAAGCTGCCGTCGCCCATGAGGCGCTGGAAGTTGGCGAGGCCGACCCAGTTCGCCGTGCCGAAGACGTTCCAGTTCGTGAACGACATGTAGAACAGCACGACGATCGGGACGAGCGTGAGCAGTCCGAAGCCGATGAAGTTGGGAAGGATGAAGCTCCACCCGATGAGGGTGTTGCGCAGCCGCAGCCGCGAGCGCCTGCGGCGCGCGGGGGGCGGCGCTGCCGCGGTGCCGGTCTCGTCGGCGGTGATGGTCGCCATGGCGGACCTCCGGGGTGCAGATGGTGGTGCGGTGACCGGCCCGCCCGCAGGAGCGGGCCGGTCACCGGGTTCAGATGTCGGCGGATCCTCCGCCGATCGCGTCGGCCCTCAGGGCCTCCGCGTGAGGGATCGAGGTCAGCCGACCTCGTTGGCGACGCGGTCCTGCGCCTCCTTGATCGCGTCGGAGACGCTCTTCGAGCCCGACATGATCGCGGTGTGCATGTCGCCGAGGATGCCCTGGATCGCCGCCGCCTTGTTCGACGTCGGGTTCTCGGGGTGCACCTCGTGCGTCGAGTACGCGAACTTCGAGAGGTCGTCGGTGGGGGCACCGTCGACCGAGAAGTAGGTCTCGACGACCGCGTCGGTCAGCAGCGCCGGGGTGATGCCGATCTCGGCGAGCACCTGGGCGCCCTCCTCACCGGCGGCGAACGCGAGGAACTTCTTGGCGGCGGCCACCTTCGACTCGTCGATGCCGGCGTTGATGCCGAAGCCGGTCGGGTCGCCGAAGGTCACCGGGGTGTTGTCGAGACCGGCGGTCGACGAGTCGACCTGCGGGATCGGCGCGATGCCCCACTCGAAGTCGTCGGCGTCGCCCGAGGCCTGCTG
>DATEOM010000556.1:0-4435 GCA_035274105.1 Microbacterium sp. | reverse complement strand
CGGCGCGGCGCTCATCGCGCTGGCGGGTCTGCTGCCGTCGGGGGAGTACGTCGTCGCCGCCGCGCTGCTCGTGGGCGTCGTCGTGGTTCTCGAGGTCGACCGCGTTCGCCGGGAGCCCGCGCCGGTGCACTGACGCGAACGGATGCTGCGCCCCTCGCGCTCGTCCGCAGCGCGGGGGTCAGCTCGCGAGGTCGAGCGATACGATCGCCAGGTGCGGCTTCGGGCGCGCGACTTCGCGGAATCCGGCCTCTTGGAACGTCGACAGCACACCGTGGAACAGCTCGTTGGAGGGAATCTTCTTGCCCGCGTCGGGGTCGAGCGGGTATGCCTCGATCACGCGGGCCCCGCTCGTGCGCGCGTAATCGATCGCCGCCGCGAGCAGCTTCGCGTTGAGACCCTGGTTGCGGTGCTCCTTGCGAACGACGAAGCAGCTCACCGACCACACCGAGTCGTCGTCCCACGGCTCCTCCGAGGCACCGGTGAAATTGCGGGTGCGGCCGATGCGCACCTGCTTCGTGCGGGGGCCGATCCGCACCCAGCCGGCCGCCTCGCCGTCGACGTACGCGATGAGCGCCGGAGGAGGACCCGCCGCCATCTCGTCGCGAAGCAGCCCCTCTCGCTCCGCCAGCGGCGTCTTCTGCCACTCGGCGTTCGTCATCATCCACCACTGGCACTGGCAGCCACGCCCGTCGCCGCCGCCGCTGAGCGCGTGCTGCGCATCGTCGAAGCGATCTCCGGTGGCCGGTTCGATGGTGATGTTCGCCATGTTCGCGACGCTAATGCGCCCCACCGACACGAGCAAGCGATCGACGGATGCCACGCCCGGGCGCCCCTCGGTTCGCGAGGCCTCCGCCGAGCGGGTAGGATGGGGGAGTTGTCCACGCGCAAGCGGGGGCCAACGGGATGTGGCGCAGCTTGGTAGCGCACCTGACTGGGGGTCAGGGGGTCGCAGGTTCAAATCCTGTCATCCCGACAGAGAGTCCCGGAAACCGAATTGTTTCCGGGACTTCGTCGTTCTGTAGTGCGGCGGCGCCGGCGACCGCGATCAGCCCGCCGTCGTCAGCACGCGCAGCACGCTGTTCGCCCGCGCGCCGGGGGTCGACTCGTCGATGTTGACCACGATGGGCTCGTGCTCGAGCACCTCTTCCCGCTCGTACTGGGCGTACGACATGACGATCACGACATCGCCGGTGTGGACGAGGCGTGCGGCGGCGCCGTTGATCTGCATCACGCCGGTGCCGCGCTCGCCGGCGATCGTGTAGGTCTCGAAGCGCGCGCCGTTGTTCACATCGACGACGTGCACCTGCTCGTGCTCGACGATGTCGGCGAGATCCAGGAGGTCGGCGTCGATCGTGATCGACCCGACGTAGTTCAGGTCGCTGCCGGTGACGGTGGCGCGGTGGATCTTGGACTTGAGCAGGGTGCGACGCATGAGATACTCCGGTGGATCGTGGATCGAGTCCAATAATACGGGCCTCGGCCGTCCCGAATCGTGGTCCCGTGCCGCCCCGGGTAGGCTGGAACCGATGGGGAACACTCGTGCCGAGGCGGCATATCTGCGCTCGCTGGCCGCCTTCCGTACCCCGACCCTCGACCTGCTCCACGGGCGCTACGCGCCCTTCGTGGTCGCGGCGCTCTCGATCGTGTTCACGGTCGATCGCCCGTCGGTCGAGATCTCCGATGCGCACGCCGAGGTCGCGGAGATCCTCGAGGAGCTGCGAGCGGCAGGCTACGACGAGGGTGATCGCACGCTCCCTGTCGGCACCGCCCGCGAGATCTGCCGCTACTGGGTGAGAGTCGGATGGCTCGTGCCGCAGATCGACGGCGACACCGAGGTCTACCGCCTTACCGCGCACGCGGTCGGCGCGCTCGAGATCACCGGGCGCACCGCCGGCGGCCGCACGCGCGTATCGAACTCCCGTGTCCGCACGCTGCTCGAGGCGGTCGAGCGCCTCTCGGATCACGCCGAGACCGATCCCGCCGCGCGCATGTCGCGGCTCATCCGGGAACGTGACGCCCTCGACGCCGAGATCGCGCGCCTCGAGCTCGGCCAGTCCGAGCCGGTCGACGACGAGCAGCTCCTTGAAGAGGCCGAGAACGTGCTGCACCTCGCACGCGAGCTTCCGGCGGACTTCACCCGGGTCGCCGAGTCCATCAAGGCGATGCAGCGCGACGTGGTCGCGGACCTCCGCCGCGACGTCCGGCCGACCGGCGAGGTGCTGCGCGAGTACCTGCAGCGCGGGCAGCACGTCATGCAGTCCACCGCCGAGGGCCGCGCCTTCGCGGGCGCCCTCCGGCTGATCGGCGATCCCGAGCGCATCGACAGCCTCACCGAGCAGCTGCACACGCTGCTCGCACAGCCGTTCACGCGCCTCATGGACGGCGAGCAGCGCAAGGAACTGGATGCCATCGGCCGCCGGGTCGAGCTCGGCGTGGAGGAGGTGCTCACCGCTCAGCGGCGCGCCTCGCGCGTGATCACGGGCCAGGTGCGCACCCACGACCCGATCCGCGACCGGCAGGTCGACGACCTGCTGCGCGATGTGATGTCAGGTCTCCAGGCCTGGACCCGCAGCTCGTCCTCCGACGCCGCGGTCGAGCCGCTGCGCAGCCTTCCCCTGGCCGACATCGGGCATCTGCGCCAGTCGGTGAGCGACATCCGGCCTCCCGGCGCGCCCGCTCCGCTCACCGCCTCGGACGAAGACGCGGAATTCACGGATGCTGACACCCGCGCGTGGGGCGGACCGCGGTATGCCGAACTTGAAGCCTATGTCGCCGGTCTCGGTGAAGAGTTCGATCTGGGCGACGCGTTCCAGGGAGCGGACGACGAGGCCCGGCGCCCTGTGGACCTCGTGGGCCTCCTCGAGATCGCCCACCGCAACGGCATGAGTCAAGGGGACGAGGTGTCGGTCGTCGAAGCCCTGCGCCCCGACGGCACGACGCGACGATTCGCGTTCGGATCCGTGACCGCCCGCACCGCGAAGGAGCACGACGATGACTGAGACCGCCACTGAGAGCGATCTCGATGCCCGCGATCTCGACTCCGGCGATGTCGACGCGGGGGAGGCGTTCATCGCTCCGGCCGCGATGGAGGACGACCTCGACGAGCTCTTCCCCGGCGACCGCGGGGTGCTCGACCCGGCCGTGCGGCGCGTCTTCGTGCACGTCCTCCAGCGTCGATTCCTGCTCGCCGACCGCAACCGCGACGAGTGGACGGTGCTGCTCGACAACCAGCAACTGATCGAGTCGCGCCTGAACGACCTCTTCGTGCGCCTCGTGGTCGACCACGAGCGGGGGGTGGCCTACAAGCAGCAGGTGCGCTCCGATGAGCTCGAGATGCCGATCCTGCTCCGGGATGCCCCGTACACCCGCTCCGAGACGCTCGTGCTCGTGCACCTGCGCACGGTTTACCAGCGCGAATCGGCGGCGGGGGAGCCCGCGGCGCGTGTCGACATCGAGGACGTCGAGCAGACCGTCATGAGCTACTTCGTCGACGCCGACGGCGACACCGCTCGTCGCCAGCGGTCGATCCGCAAGGCGATGGACCGGCTCGCGCGCGACGGCATCGTCGACGAGGAGACCACGAGCCGATTCCGGATCAGCCCCCTCGTCGAGATCGTGCTGAGTGCCGAGAAGCTGCGCGAGCTGCGGGATTGGCTGCGCACGCAGGGTCCACTTTCCGATCTCGAAGAGACCGACTCCGAGGAGACCGCGCTGTGACGATGCTCGACACGCTGTTCGGGCTGATCCCGGCGGCATCGCGCGGGCAGCAGTGGCTCGCCGAGGACCTGCAGCTCGTCAATTGGGGCGGCTACGACGGTGCGCACCGCGTGCGCTTCTCACCCGAGGCGACCCTCCTGTGCGGTGGGTCGGGCTCAGGCAAGTCGACGCTGATGGACGCGTACATCGCGCTCATGATGCCCCACACGACGCCCTTCAACGGCGCGTCGAACGGGGGAGTGACGGGGCGTCCGCGCGGCGACGAGCAGCGCAACATCCTGTCGTACGGGCGCGGCAAGCTCGACGAGTCGCGTACCGAGGACGGCACGAAGATGCGCGTGCTCCGCGGCGACGGCGAAGACACCTGGACCGCGGTCGCGATGACGTGGATCGACCACGACGGATCCCGGTTCACCGCGGTGCGCGCGTGGTACATCCCGGCCGGCGCGCGGGTGCTCGAAGACACCGTGCGCGTCCGCGCGACGACGGACCGTGCGTTCGACCTGAGCTCGCTCGAGCAGGCGGCGGCGCTGCGCCTCTCGGACCTCTCGATCCGGAACGCGGGGCTCGACCCTGTGGGGACGGACCGCGAGTTCTCGGCGCGGCTGCACGCCGTGCTGGGGATCGGCGCGGCCGGGGCAGGGGCCAAGGCGATGAGCCTGCTCGCCCGCATCCAGGCCGGGCAGCAGATCACGACGGTCGACGACCTGTACAAGCG
>DATEOM010000555.1:0-12042 GCA_035274105.1 Microbacterium sp. | reverse complement strand
TGCGCTCTCGAGCTCGGCGCGAGGGTTCCGATTCGGCACGCTGGTGCACGAGGGGGCGACACCGTACGGATCGGGCGCAGTGCTGAGGCTCATGGTCACTCCAGGGACTGGTGGCTCCTGACAAGAAACACGATTTCACCGCAGCGAACTCCACCCGTTTCCTCATCGTGAAAAGGGAGTAACCGCATCCGAGAAGCGCGTCATCTGCGCGGAACGCAAGCTTCATCTCGCCGAAACAGAGCTCCGCGTAGTCTCGGTTCACCTCACACCGACTCCGTCGAGAAGATCCATCGCCATGACTCCGCTCGCTCCGTCCGCCCTGTCGACGCACTTGCGCGAGCGCTGGAACGTGATTCCGGCGGCGTCCGTGCAGCCGCAGCTCTGGCCGGACGGCCTCGGCCTGACTCGCGTCCTGGCGCGCCACCTGGGGTGGCGATTGAGCGTGACCGAGATCGACGGCCGCATCGCTTTTCCGGCCGTGCGCGAGATCGACAGGCTGCTGATGGTCGGGGGCACGCAGCCGCTCGCGCTGCAGATCGAGGGCGGCATGGTTCACCTTCTGCCGGGTCAGGCGGTGTCGTTCGCCGGTGAGGATCGGGTGATCGCCATCGCCGAGCACGCCGAGGTGGTCTACGTCTCCACCCAGCGTTCGCTCGCACGCGCACGCTTGAGCATCTCGACCCACGACGGACCGTTCCAGGTGCCCGCAGGCGAGGACGGATTCTCGATGCTCCTCGCCGGTGACGCACAGCTGGGCGCGCACACGCTTCACGCACCGACGGCTTTCCTGCCGTCCGCGCAGCCACGGCAGCTGCAGAGCCGCTCAGCCGTGATCGCGACCGTGCAGATCGCTCCGCGGCCGCCGGTGTTCGGCGAACGCGAGCGCGACGGCCTCTTCTAGCTCTTAAGGCTGCCCCGCCGACGCGAAGAAACGCCGGCCGAGGAGCGTATCCGCTCCCCGACCGGCGTCGCTGTGACGGGTCCGCCCGTCAGCCGGCCACTGCGCGCAGGTGCCGGTACGCGCCCTTGAAGAACAGCAACGGCTCGTGGCGGTGCCACTCGGCGGGGTTCATCTCCTCGACGCGGCCGACGACGATGAAGTGGTCTCCGGCTTCGTATTCGGCCCAGATGTCGCAGTCGAGCCACATCGCGGTGTCCGTGATGACGGGATTGCCCGCTGCCGTCTCACGCCACTCGATGCCTGCCCACTTGTCGGAACCCTTGCGTGCGAACTGACTCGAGACATCATGCTGATCGTGGGCGAGCACGTTGATCGCGAAACGGCCGCTCCGGCGGATGCGCGGATAGGTGGTCGAGGTCTTCATCACGCTGAAGGAGATCAGCGGCGGCACCATCGAGACGGAGTAGAAAGACTGGCACGTGAAGCCGATCGGTCCTTCCTCGTCCCTGCCGGTGACGATGGTGATTCCGGATGCGAAGTGGCCGAGAGCGTCGCGAAAGGCGCGCTGATCCAGCCCGGGGGTCGTCTCGACGGTCATCGGTGAGCCCCTTCCAGCACGGCCCCGCGGGGCGCAAGCGCGGCCACGCGGGCGAAGTTCGCCTGGTACTCGGCCGCCGCGGCGGCGACGATCTCGTCGAGGTGATCCATCTGGCTCGCAGGGAACGCCAAACCGCGGCCGGGGACGATCGCGCCGAGTTCGGCCAGCAGCGGCGCGAAGTTGTGCGTGGGCGCCATCGTGTGGGTGCCGTCTGCGATGGTCAGCACCGGGATGGCGACGACCCCGGCCAGTCCGTTCGCCGGGAAGCGGTCGAGGAACGCTTTGATGAGCCCCGTGTAGGTGGCCTTGTAGGTGGGCGACGCGAACACGGCGAGATCGCTCTCCGCGACGGCGGCGTTCAGCGCCGACATCCGCTCCGACGGCCACGCGAAGATCTCATCCTGGTGATCGGCGAGGTCGATCACCGTGGACTCGAACGTCGCGGACGCGAACAGATGATCCACGAGCGTCGTCGCGACTTTGAGTGTGCGGGACTGCGGTTTGGGATTGCCGACAATGACAGAAACCCTGAGGGTCATGGAAGTACTCACTTTCACCGATTGGCAGGAAGCGAGACACTGACGTCGAACGAGCCGTGCGTGAGGAGCGGTGCGGGCCAGGTCGACGACAAGGTCTCTCATGCTCCACCGAGGTCTTTTGTCCCGGTGGCCCGCAACGGCTTACGTTGCTCCGCCAGGCTATGCGCGCGGTGTTTCACCCCGGTAACGCGCAGGATTCGCTCTCGTCACCGCACCTCGGAGCGCGCGACGTCGATCAGCACCTTGCCGACGGCGCCCTGTTCGACGGCGTCATGAGCGGCCGCGGTCTGCTCGAGGGGGAACCACGTGAGCGGCAGGCCCGCGTCCTCGCCGACGGGGAGGGCGCCGTCGCGCAGCGCGGCCGTGATGTCCTCGGCAGCCGCCGTCAGGGCGGGCTCGCCGACCGTGTACAGCAGCAGACCCTGGATCCGCACGTTCTTCGCGAACGTCGGCCGCACGGGGATCGTGGCCTGGTCGCCGCCGTTGTCGGCGTAGTACGCGATCGATCCGTGGTTCGCGACGACCTGGCCGTCCAGGCCGGCGTTCTGCGCGATCGACACCTCGACGACGTGGTCGACGCCGCCCGGCGCGAGGTCGGAGATCTGCTTCGCAGCATCCTCTTCCCGGTAGTTGACGACGTGGTGCGCACCCGCGGCGAGCGCGAGCGCGGCCTTCTCGTCGCTCGAGACGGTGGCGATCACCGTGGCGCCCGCCCACGCCGCGAGCTGGATCGCGGCGTGCCCGACGGCTCCTGCTCCCCCGGCCACGAGCACGACGCGGTCCGACAGGGCGCCCGGCGAAAGACGCGCCGGCCCGAACTCGTGCACGGTGAGCGCCCGGTGCGCCGTCATCGCGGGCACGCCGAGACTGGCGGCGACATCGAAGCCCACCCCCTCGGGAAGCTTCACCGCCCGTTCCGCGGGCACGACGGTGTACTCCTGTGCCGTGCCGGTCGGGCGCTGGTGCTGAGCGAGGTACAGCCACACACGGTCGCCGACCGCGAGGTCGGTCACCCCCTCGCCCACCGCATCCACCACGCCCGCGCCGTCCTGGTTGGGCACGATCTCGTCGAACGCCAGGCGTGCGCCGCCTCCGGCGCGGGCCTTCCAGTCCGTCGGGTTGACACCCGACACCGCGACCTTCACGCGCACCTCCCCCGGGCCGGGCGCTGCGGTGTCATGCTCCGCAAGCGAGAGGACGGACGAGGTTCCGGTGGCGGAGTAAACGATCGATCGCATGCGAAAGGGCAACGCGCGCGAGGAAACGAGAATTTCCGGCGAAGCTCGGTGATTCGGTCAGCCTTCCGCGGAGGGCGGCGCCGACGCAGGCAGCACGCGTCAGGCCGGCTGCGTGGGCTTGGTACGCACGGGTCCCATCCACGTCGCGACCAGCACGGACGTGATCGCGCCCGCGGCCATGATCGCGGCGAGCACGACGATCTGGAAACGGCCGGCCTCGATGGGCGAGATGCCTCCGAAGATCGCACCGACGAAGGCGCCCGGCAGCACGACGAGCCCTGTCGTCTTCGTCTGGTCGATCGCCGGCACGAGCGCGTCACGCACGGCGCGGCGCGCCAGCAGCAATGTCGACGTTCGTGGCGTGGCGCCGAGCGCGAGCCACCCCTCGACCTCGTCCCAATGGTCCACGATCGCGGTGGTGAACATGCGGCCCGTGAGAGTCGCGACACTCATCGCGTTGCCGATGATGATCGCCCCGATGGCCAGCGCGTAGCGCGTCGTCAGTTCCAGCGCGCCCGTCGCGAACACGGCCGTCGTCGCGACCAGCACGCCCACCGCGATCGACGACGCCATCATCACGAAGCCGCGGCGCGACCAGCCGACCCGGCCTGTTGCGACCGACGTGGCGATCGCGAACATGACGACGAGCGCGACGGCGATCCACCCCGGGCTCGTGATGACACCGGTGAGGATGACGCTGATCACCGCGAGCTGGACTGCACCCCGCAGGATCGCCACAACGGGCGCCCACAGGCTCGGGATCCGGAACGTCGCGAGCACGGCCGTCGTGATCGCCGCGAGCACGAGCACACCGACGAGCGTCGGGCCGAGGTCGGCGGGCAGGCTCACGCTCGGAGCCTATCGACGCCTCCGCGCCGGCAACCGACGGCGCATTGCGCTCCGAGCGAATCCGTCGATCCGACAACGCGAGGGAACGGGCATTCGTCCGTAGATCAACCACTAGAAACGTAGTAATCTCGCGTCATGGGCGCGAAGAAGCCCCGAGCGGGCACCGATCACCAAGGGGCGGCTGTCGCTGACCCCACACCCGAGTCCTGGCCGCTCGTCGAGGGCGTACGCCACCGGTTCGTCGACATCCCCGGCCTGCGCATGCATGTCGCGGAGGCCGGCGACGGCCCGCCCCTGCTCCTGCTGCACGGGTTCCCGCAGCACTGGTGGGCCTGGCGCAGGGTGATTCCGGGGCTGGCCGCGCACTACCGCGTGATCTGCCCCGACCTGCGCGGGTCGGGCTGGACCGATGCCCCGCCGGACGGCTACACGTCCGCGCGGCTCGTCGACGACATCGTCGCGCTCCTCGACGCCCTGCAGCTCGAGCGGGTCGACGTGATGGGCTACGACTCGGGCGGGATCGTGGGCTACCGCCTGTGCCTGTGGCACCCGGAACGCGTCGGCCGGCACGTGAACTTCGCCACGCCGCACCCGTACGCGGCCTTCCACCCGCGGATCCTGCTGAACCTCTGGCGGCTGTGGCCGATGTTCGCGATCGCCGCCCCGGGTCTCGGAGCCCGGCTGCTGGGGCGAGGCGGGCAGCGGCTGCCGCGGTGGCTGATGACCAGCGACACGAGCGACCCCGCCGTCTTCCCGCCCGACGTCGTCGAGCAGTACGTGGCGCGGCTCCGCGACCCCGCGCGGGCGCGCGCGGGGTCGCGACTGTACCGCGACCTGATTCTGGGCGAGGGCCGGCAGTCCATGGCGGGCGCGTATCTCGACACCCCGCTGCGGACCCCCACGCTGACGATGTACGGAGCCGTCCTCTACGACAACGACCCCGCCGCGGGCGAGCACCCTGAGGTCCTCGACGGGTACCAGGGTCACGCTGACGACTTCACCCTCGAGCACGTGCCGGGCTTCGGCTACTACCTCGCCGAGGAGCAGCCCGACGCGCTCGTCGCCCGCGCGCTCCGATTCCTCGCCGCCTCCGCACGCCGCGACGGGTAGGCGGCATCGCTCCTCGCTTCAGCCGCGCCGCACCTCGGCGGCCGCCACGAACCGGGACCGCCCCGCGACGATCGTCTCGACCACCTGCGCCTCCAGCAGCGCCTCCGCGCCGGCTGCGAACGGGTCGGCGTCGAGCACCGCGAAGTCCGCGGCGAAGCCGGGGGCGATGCGTCCACGCCAGTCGCCGTCGCCGACCGAGGCGGCGGCGTCGCGCGTCGCATGACCGATCGCGCGATCGAGCGGCAGCGCGTACTGCGGGTGCGTGGCGGGCACGCCCGGATCGAGCGCAGAGGCGCGCGTCGCGGCGATGTACATGTTCGCGAGCGAGCTGTGCGGTGCCGTCGGCGCGTCGGTCGAGAACGCCAGCAGCGCGCCGGCGTCCTCGTACTCCGGCCACGCGAAGGCGCGCTCGACGCGCTCGTCGCCGAGCATCTCTGCCCAGTTCGCGAAGATCGCGGGGTCGGAGTGCACCGGCTGCATCGACGCCGTGACGCCGAGGGCCGCCATGCGCGCCGCCGTCTCTGGCGCGGCGTACTCGAGGTGCTCGATGCGGTGCCGCCGATCGCGCGGGCCGTTGACGGCGATCGCATGCTCGATCGCGTCGAGCGCGATGTCGCTCGCCAGGTCGCCGATCGCATGCTGCGCGATCTGCAGCCCCGCCGCATCGGCGGCCGCGACCACCGGCCTGAGCTGCTCCAACGGCCAGATCGGCCCCGCGTTGGTGCCGTCGGCATACGGATGCCGCATCGCAGCGGTGCACGCATCGATGACGCCGTCGAGGATCAGCTTGATGCCCACGACGCGCAGCCACGGCGACGACGGGTGGGCGGCGAGCTCCGCCGCACGGGCTACCTGGGCGACGTTCGCCGCGTCGTCGCCGGTGTTCTCGATGAGCCAGTGCGCGGCCACGCGGATCGGCAGCTCGCCGCCGCGGCGGGCGCGCGCCCGCTCGAACGCGGCGAGTCCGTACTCGTCGAACGCCATGTCGACGACCCCGGTGACGCCGGTCGCGAGGTACGCGTCGATCGCACGCTCGACGGCCTCGTCGCGATCGGCGTCGGTCGTCGCCCGGTCGCGGTGGGCCCAGGCGAACTGCACCGCCGCCGTCTCGTACAGCATGCCGGTCGGCTCGCCGTCGGCGTCGCGGGCGATCTCGCCCCCGATCGGATCCGGGGTGTCGCGCGTGATGCCGAGCTCCGCGAGGGCCGCGCGGTTGACCCAGCACGAGTGGTAGTCGTTGGCGTCGAGATAGACCGGGATGTCGGAGACCACCGCGTCGATCATCGCGGCGGTGGGCGCGCCGTCGGGGACGGAGTCGAAGAGCCATCCGCGTCCGCGGAGGACCGCAGCATCCGGATCCCGATCCCGTGCCTCGCGCAGCCGGGACTGGATCTCGTCCAGCGACCGGGCGTCGGTGAGGTGCACCTGCCCGAGCGCTGCACCCATCATGAGGAGGTGGGTGTGCGCGTCGGTGAAGCCGGGAAGCACGAGCCTGCCCTGCAGGTCGACGGTCGCGTCGGCCTCGGGCGCCTCGGCGCTGTCGCCGACGAACACGATGACGTCGCCCTGGACGGCGAACGCCTCGGCCCACGCCTTCCCGGGGTCGGGGTCTGCGGTGAAGACGCGACCGTTGACGTAGCGGGTGATCATGGACGTCCCTTCTTTCCGAGCGGGGTGCGGAGCAGGCCCGCGTAGAGGGCGGCGGCGACGAGCATGCCCACCGGCACCGAGAGGTCGATGTACCCGTTCGCCACGGCGATCGGCCCCGACCAGACGCTCGTCGAGAGGCACAGCGCGGTCGAGACGCCGCCCACCAGCAGCGCGGTCACGCCCGGGATGCTCCACCCGCCCGAGTACCAGAAGCGGCCGCCGGGGTGGGCGTCGAACAGCTCGACGCCGTCGTAGGCGTACCGGCGCAGGAGCACGTCCACGACGAAGATCGCCATCGCGGGTCCGGAGACGATGACGAGGAACTGCAGCATGAGGTTCGCCGCCTCGAGGAGGCTCGACGACAGCACGAGGTAGATCGTCAGCGCCGTGCCGACCGCCCCGACGATGATGGCGGCGGGGATGCGGCGCAGCCGGAACCCGATCGCCTGCAGCGCCATGCTCGAGGTGTAGGTCGTCATCGCATTCAGCGCGATCGTGTTGATGACGACGCCGATCACGAGGATCGGGCCGAACCACCCCGGCAGGATGTCGAGCAGCGCCACGTCGAGGCCGGCGGCGAACGCGGCCTCGCTCAGCCCGGTGGCCAGCAGCACCCCGACGATCGTGAAGACGACGAACGGGACTGCTCCGCCGAGCGCCGTCGCGAGCGCGATGTGCGAGTGCTTCGTTGAGCGCGGCAGGTAGCGCGCGATGTCTGGGCTGTTGATGAACGACAGCGGCGTCGAGGCGAGGATGGTGAAGCCGATGGCCATCGCCGACCACAGGGCGGGGCCCTCGAGCGCCACGGGTGCGGTGTACTGCCAGTCGACCGTCGGCAGGATGAAGGCGGCGACCCCGAGGAAGATGACGAACAGCGCGGCTGCCATGTAGGAGTATGTGCGCAGGATCAGGCCGTGGCCGAAGATCGCGACGAGGATCGTGATCGTCGCCACCACCAGCGTCACGCCGATGGGCACCCAGACCGGATCCTCGAGGCCCATCCGCCGCAGCAGGTCCGCGCCCATGAACGACGAGGCGAGCCACGTCAGCGACAGGAACACCGCGCCGATGAACCAGCCGACGAACGCGACGAAGAGGCGGTTGCCCAGGATGCCGTACATGGCCCGCGTCACGACGGAGCCCGACGTGCCCGACGCGGGACCGCTGCCGGCGATGATGCCGGGGAAGACCCACAGCAGCGCGGCGGCGAGGATGACCGCGATCGCCTGCCAGAGTTCCAGTCCGAGCAGGATGAGCGTCGCACCGATCGTCAGATTCAGGATGCTGACGCTCGGCGCCGCCCAGATGAAGAAGAGGTCGCGCGCCCGGCCGTGGCGCTCGGCCTCGCCGATCAGCTCGATCCCGCGCGTCTCGGGACGCGACGCGGTGTCGACGAACTCGTCGTCGAGCTCGGTCTGTGGATGGGTCACGGTGTTCCTTCCGGGAAAGCATCGTTGCTATTGGTCACATGCCCAATGGACTATTGGTCACACATTCAATAGCATGTTCACCGTGACGTCAAGTGAGATCTCGGTTCGTACGCGCAAGCGTCCCGAGGAGCGCCGGGAGGAGATCCTCGAGCACGCGACGGCGATCGCGCTCGACGAAGGGCTCGAGCGCATCACGCTGCGGGCCGTCGCCGACCGGCTCGGGGTACGCCCGGGCCTGATCACGCACTACTTCCCCGCCGCCGAGGCCCTCGTCATCGAGGCGTTCACCCGCGCCGCCGTGCAGGAGCGGGAGCGGTTCTTCACGGCGTCGGGCACTCCGCGGGAGCGCGTCGCGCACTTCGTGGCGCACATCGAACGCGGCGCCTCGCTGCCGCTCGCGCGGATGTGGCTCAACGCCCGACACCTGGCCCGGTTCAGCGCGGCGCTCGACACCGCACTGCAGCAGCAGGACGAGCTCGACCGCGAGCGCCTGACCGCGATCATCGACGACGGCATCGCCTCGGGCGACTTCCCGATCACGGATGCTGAGACCGCCTGCATCCGGATCCTCATCGCCGTCGACGGCGGCGGCTCATACGTGAACACCGCCGCCCCGATCGTGCATCCCGCCCACGAGCACGTCGTCGCCGACGTCAGCGAATGGACCCTCGGACTCGAGCCGGGCGCGCTGCGCGCGGCCATCGACGAGGCGGCCGCCGCCGACGCAGCGGCCGCCGCTCCCTGACGCGCGCACAGAATCGGAGGTTCTGCGCGGCGCGCCGGGCCCGAAGCATCCGTCACCCGCGTGTCGCCGAGAACCTCCGATCCTGTGCACCCCGTGGCGGCGCCGCCTGTCAGGACCACGGCGGACGGGGGCCGTATCCGGGACGCGGAGTCTCGTCAACCCCCGTGCCCCCTTCTCCGGGCTCTGCGACGCTTCAGTCGCCACATCCCGGGAGACGACGATGACCGACCTGATGCCGCGCACCATGCCGGCCCCCTTCTCCGCACGCGGCCAGCTCAGCGAGCTGCTGCTCGACATCCTGAGTTCCGAGCCCGACGACGCCCTCGTCGACGGCCTGGCCGAGGCGACCGCCGCCGCCCTCACCACCGATGACGTGCTGCGCGACGACGACGTGCAGCTCTCGATGTTCCTGCTGTTCGCGCTGTCGTACGGCTCGGTGCCGGGGCTCGATGCGAGCTGGGAGTGGCACCCCTCGGTCGTCTCCGCCCGTGGTCTGCTCGAGCGGGCGATGGAAGCTCAGCTGCGCGAGCTCGTGCCGGTGCCCGCAGCACCGGAGGCGACACGCGACGCCGTCGCCCGGTGCCTGTTCGAGCTGACCGCGCCGTCCCACGGCCCGAGCGTCTCACGGTTCGTCGCGAAGAAGGCCGATCGCGCCCAGCTCGACGAGTTCCTCATCATCAAGAGCATCTACACCCTGCGCGAGGCCGACCCGCACTCGTGGGCGATTCCGCGGCTCACCGGTCGCGCCAAGGCGGCGCTCGTCGAGATCCAGTCCGACGAGTACGGCGGCGGCGACCCGGGCCGGGTGCACGCCGCGATCTTCGCCCAGACGATGCGCGGCGCAGGGCTCGACGACACCTACGCGGCCTATGTCGACCAGGTGCCGGCCATCGTGCTCGCGTCGCAGAACATGATGTCGATGTTCGGGCTCAGCCACCGGCTGCGCGGTGCGACCGTCGGCCATCTCGCCGCCTTCGAGATGACCTCGTCGCTGCCCAACCGCTCCTACGGCGACGGCTTCCGGCGGCACGGTTTCGGTCCGGACGTCACGTGGTACTTCGACGAGCACGTCGAGGCTGATGCCGTGCACGAGCAGATCGCGGGGCGCGACCTCGCCGGGTCGCTCGCGGAGGACGAGCCCGAGCTGCTCCCCGACATCCTGTTCGGCGCGGCCGCCTGCCTCACGATCGACGACCTCGTGGGCGACCACATCCTCGAGTGCTGGTCGGCCGGGCGCAGCGCGCTGCGGCAGCCGGCATCCCGAGAAATCGGGTGAACGGATGCCGCGGCCCGAAGCCCTCGAGTACGTGCTGCCTCTGCGGTGGGAGAACGACGAAGGGCTCGACGAGCTGACCGCCTACCTTCGACGCCTCTCGGAGTGGGTCGAGGTGACGGTGGTGGACGGATCGCCCGCTCCCCGGTTCGAGGAGCACCGACGTGCCTGGCCGTTCGTCCGGCACGTGCCGCCGGCGGTGCCGGGCGCGAACGGCAAGGCTCGGGGCGCGATGACCGGGATCGGCATCAGCCGGCACGAGCGCATCGTGATCGCCGACGACGACGTGCGGTACGAACGTGCCGAGCTGCTCCGGATCGGCGAGCTGCTCCACGTCACGGATTTCGTACGGCCGCAGAACGTCTTCCACCCGCTGCCGTGGCACGCCCGCTGGGACACCGGCCGGAGCCTTGTCAACCGCGCGCTGGGCGGCGACTTCTCGGGCACGGTGGGCGTCCGCCGCTCGGCCCTGCGCGCCGGGGCCTACGACACCGATGTGCTGTTCGAGAACCTGGAGCTCGAACGCGCCGTGCGCGCGCACGGCGGCCGCGTCGTCGTCGCGCGCGAGCTCTGCGTGACACGACGCCCGCCCAGCGTGGCCCGGTTCTTCGAGCAGCGGGTGCGTCAGGCGTACGACGACTTCGCGCAACCGGCGCGGCTGCTGCGGGAGCTGTTCATCTTGCCGCTCGTCCTGGCCGCGGTGACGCGGCGAAGGTGGGCGGCACTGGCGGCCGGGGTCATCGGTGTCGTCGCCCTGGCCGAGACGGGACGCCGGCGTGCCGGCGGCACGGACGCCTTCCCCGCGACATCCGCCCTCTGGGCGCCGCTCTGGCTGGCCGAGCGTGCCGTCACGGTGTGGGTCGCGCTCGCGCTGCGCCTCCGCGGCGGCGTGCGCTACCGCGACAGCCGGATCTCGCGTGCGGCCACCCCTCTGCGTGAGCTGAAGCGGCGGGCCGCGGCATCCGATCTCCCCAACGCGTCGAAGGAGCACCACCATGACCGAGCCGCGTGACACCGTCACCATCACGCCCTACGCCAACGGACCGCTCGTCGTGCGGGGCGCGGCGCAGCTGATCGACGAGCACGGTGAGCCCATCGCGCGTCACCGCCGCACGGTGGCGCTGTGCCGGTGCGGCGCCTCGGCGATCAAGCCGTGGTGCGACGGCACCCACAAGCTCTCCGGGTTCCGCACCGACGGACCCGACGCCTGAGCCTCAGTCGCCGCGAGACGCGCGGACCTCCTCGGGTGAGCGCCCCTTCGGCTGCGACGGGCGAGGCCCCGGATCGGTCGCGGGCGGGATCGGCAGCCGCACCGGCTCGCCCGCACCGAGTTCGATGCTCTGTCCGAAATGCCGGAAGTGCAGCGGCGTACCACCGCTGAGCGTGTACAGCGCCGTGTCGCCCGAGACCTCGATGCGCAGCATCCGTCCGCCCGTCCTGGTGCCGAACTCGAGCCGCGTGACCGGGGCGACCAACCGCGGGCAGAACTCGAGGCCGTTCGGTCCGTCCTTCATGCCTCCGAGACCCGAGACCACCGCCGTCCATGCGCCGCCGAGCGCCGCGATGTGGAGTCCGTCGTCGACGTCGTCGCGCAGGTCGTTGAGGTCGATCGTCGCCGCCTCGATGAGGTACTCCATAACGAGGTCGCCGTGCCCCACCCAGGCCGCGACGACCGCCTGGGTCGACGCCGAGAGCGACGAGTCGCGGAC
>DATEOM010000554.1:0-6571 GCA_035274105.1 Microbacterium sp. | reverse complement strand
TGCTGGTGGTCGAACGGTCGGCGCCCGTTAGAGTCAGGACATGAGCGAGTCCGCGACCGAGACTGCTGTGCGACCGATGCCCGGGACCCGGCTCCGGGGCTTCTCCGGCGGTGTGATTCTCGTGGTCGGCGTCTTACTCGTTCCGATGGCGCTGGTGGTGATCTTCAATAGCTATTCGGCGCCCGACGCTGCGGCCTACGTTCGGATGGCCTTCGCGCAGGTTGCCGGCGCCACCATCGGGATCATCACTGTCCTCGGGCTTCTCCTTCACCGAATCGTTCGGCGTAGCCCGTGGTCAACAATCGCCTGGTTCGGCTTCATCGCTCTGGTCATCGTGTTCTGGGAGATCTCGGCGATCGACAACGCTGCCGACTTCTTGTTGAACGGCTTGGGCACCGCCTCCTGAGAGGTGATCGGGGCGCGGACACATTGCGCCGGAATGGCCTACAACTACCCGAAGTCGCCCGGTGCCATGTCCGTGAAGCGTGAGAAGTGACCCTGGAACGCGACCGTGATCGTGTCGGTGGGGCCGTTACGGTGCTTCGCCACGATGAGGTCGGCCTCGCCGGCGCGAGGGGAGTCCTTCTCATAGGCGGCTTCGCGGTGCAGCAGGATGACCATGTCGGCGTCCTGCTCGATCGAGCCCGACTCGCGCAGGTCTGAGATCGCCGGTTTCTTGTCGGCGCGCTGCTCGGCGCCACGGTTCAGCTGCGACAACGCGATGACCGGCACCCCGAGCTCCTTCGCGAGGAGCTTGAGCGCACGGGAGAACTCTGAGACCTCCTGCTGACGCGATTCGACGCGCTTGCCCGAGGTCATCAGCTGCAGGTAGTCGATGACGACGAGCTTGAGGCCGGCACGCTGCTTGAGGCGGCGGCACTTCGCGCGGATCTCGACGAGCGTCATGTTGGGGCTGTCGTCGATGTACAGGGGCGCGTCGTTGATGCGGCCGCGGGTGGCGGCGATCGTCGTCCAGTCCCGAGAGTCGAGCGTGCCCTTGCGCATCGACTGCAGCGGGATCGCGCCCTCGGCGCTCATGAGGCGCATGGCGATCTCGCTGCGCCCCATCTCGAGGGAGAAGAAGATCGTCGGCATGTTGGACTTGATCGCCGCGGCCCGCGCGAAGTCGAGCGCGAGCGTCGACTTACCCATCGCGGGTCGCGCCGCGATGATGATCATCTGGCCGGGGTGCAGACCGTTGGTCAGCGAGTCGAGACCCGAGAAGCCGGTGGGGATGCCGGTCATCTGGCCGTCGCGACCGCGCGCGGCCTCGATCTCTTCCACCGCGGCATCGACCGCGATGGTGAGCGGCACGTAGTCCTCGGCCTGCTCGGCCCCCGTCACCGAGTAGATCTCGGCCTGCGCGTTGTTGACGAGGTCGAGCGCTTCGCCCTGACCCGAGTACCCCATCTGCACGATGCGGGTGCCGGCGTCGACGAGGCGGCGAAGCAGCGCACGCTCCGAAACGATGGACGCGTAGTAGCCGGCGTTCGCGGCGGTCGGCACGATCGACGTGAGCGTGTGCAGGTAGTCGGCACCGCCGGCGCGCTGCAGCTCGCCCGTCTTGATGAGTTCGTCGGTGACGGCGACGACGTCCGTCGGCTCGCCGTGCGAGTAGAGGGTGAGGATCGCCTCGAAGATCAGCTCGTGCTTCGGCACATAGAAGTCGGTGCCGCGCAGCGTCTCGATGACGTCGGCGACGGCGTCCTTCGAGAGCAGCATTCCACCCAGCGCACTCTGCTCGGCGAGCAGGTCGTGCGGGGGAGTGCGCTCGAAGTCGCGAGGACCCCCCATGCGCTCTTCGGAGATGTCGGCGATCGACATAGGCTGCGCGTCCTCCCTACCGTTGTTCACATGATCCGAGCTCTGTCGGCGGCACCGGGACGGCTCGCCGAGTCGGCGTGCCTGCGCACGATCGAATAGCGGGATGCCACGGCATCCCGCCCTCCCCACTTGCTTCCGTCTTGCGATTCCGGCCGCCGCCACGCCACCGAACCCAGCACGGAGGCGCGACGCCCGAATGGGCCGCACCCCACGCTAAAGATGGCCTCCGACAGTCGCAACACACCCTGTGGATAACTTTGTGGAGAGCGGGGGAGAAACGCCGTCACAGCTGTGAACAACCCCTGTGGAGAACTCACGCTCTTTCTGGGGGTTATGTCGGCGAAAATCCACCTGACCAGGCCTTGCATATTTCACAGGCTGTGGAGAGAGAAGTGGTTGAAGCCAAGGTTGAAGGTTTGTGCGTGAACGCTGTCCTGTGCACAATCACGCGCCGGCCACCCCGCCCCGGCGCTCCCCAGGCGGGAGAACGGGACTCGCCGTCCACAGAGGTCTGGACAGGGCGAATCGCGAGGTAGTACGCTCTCAACTCCAGGCACCCTCACGCACGATCCGTCCGGAACGTGCGGCTCTTTCGTCGTGGGAGGTGAACGTGGAGATCGCAACCTCGCAGCTGCCGAGGATCGTGCGGCTGGCCCTCATCGGGGCCGCGACCGCGTTCGCCTGGATCGTCGTCTCGCTGCTCCTCGGCCTCGGCCTCGGACAGGCGCACGCCGACGAAGCCGATGACGCAGGAGTGCTCGGGGGTGCCCTCGGAGCCGTGACCTCGCTGGTCGACACGACCGCGTCGACCGCCACCGGCACCGTCTCCACCGTCACGACCGGCGTCACCCAGACCGTCAACACCGTCGTCGCCACGACTCCCGCTCCCGTGCAGCAGCCGGTGAGCCAGGTTGTGCAGACCGTCGGCGCCGTCGTCACGACGGTCACCCAGCCGGTTGCAGACGTCGTCTCGGGCGGGGTCGTGAGCGACATCGCCGAGCCCGTCGTCGACCTCGTCACCGAGGTGCCGATCGTCGGCGGGATCGTCGAGGGCACCGGTCTCGACGACGCCGTCACCGACCTCGGCGGCACCGTCGACGAGACGCTCGGCGGCCTCGTCGCCACCGTCGATGAGACCGGCGCGACCATCGGTCAGCCGCCGGCAACGGGCCCGGGAATCCCCGCTCTGCCCGTGATTGCGCAGCTTCCCGACCTTCTCGACAGCCCGGCGGACTCGTCAGCACCGCCCGCGATCGCGCTCCCCGCCGCGCGGACGGATGCTGCCGCCACCCTCTTCACGACGACAGCGCGTGCGTTCGGCCAGTGGGTCGCAGCATCCGTCTCCGAAGCGGCCTTGCGTGCCGCCGTCGTCGTCTCGTCCGCCGCGCTCGTCGCGGGCGGACTCCTCGGTTCTGCAGGCGGACTCTGCCTGTCGATCGCTTCCGCGGGACCCGGTGGTGCGGGTCCCGGCGCCTGGGTGCTCGCTGCCCTCCTTCCGCTCGCCGCACACCGTGCCTGGGTGCGCCGTGCCGGACCGGAGGACGAGCACGCCCTGCCGGCGCCTGCCGGATCCACCGACGTCTCCCCCGACTGATCGGGCCTCGGCCGCCCTGCTCATCCGAGCCTGGGCGCCAGAGCACCAGCGCGCGTCCGCGCTGGACAGCGCGACTCCTTCCCGCGCTGAGAACCGATCAATCCACAAAGGGGAACATCATGCGCACTTTCTGCAAGCGCGCCCTCTGGGGCACGCTCCTTGCCGGCGGCATCACGCTGCTCGGCGCAACGGTCGCCCACGCGGCTGAGACCACCGGTGACGACGGACTGCTCTCGGGCAGCCAGGCCGTCATCGACATCACCGTCCCGGTGACGGTGAGCGGCACGTCGCTCTCCGTCCTCGGCGACTCCTCGTCGAGCGGCGCGACCACCTCCGCTCCCGCTGCGGCACCGGCTCCGGCCGCGTCCACCAGCGGCGTCGACGGCATCGCCTCGGGCTCGCAGGCGCTCGTTTCGGTGAACGTCCCGATCACCGTCAGCGGCAACTCGGTCGCCGTCGTCGGCGACAGTTCATCGACGGATGCTGCGACCGCCGCCGCCGCGCCCGCACCTGCTCCGGCGCCCGCCGCCGAGACGTCGGGCGAGGACGGCGTGCTCTCGGGCACGCAGGGCCTCGTGCCGGTCGCGGCACCGGTGACCGTGTCGGGCAACGCGATCTCGGTCGTCGGCGACAGCTCGAGCGAGGGCGCGACCACCGCACCCTCTTCGGGCTCCACGTCGGGGGCCGGCGCCTGGACCGACGGCGGGGACTCGATCCTCGGCGGCACCCAGGTGGTCGCGCCCGTCACCGCTCCCGTCACCGTCGCGGGCAACGCGATCTCCGTGATCGGCGACAGCGAGTCGACGGATGCTGCCACCACCGCTCCGACGGCCGGCTCGACGAACAGCGGGGCCACGGGCACGACGGGCGGCGAGGACTCGATCCTCGGCGGCACCCAGGTGCTCGCTCCCGTCACCGCCCCGATCACCGCGGTCGGCAACGCCGTCTCGGTGATCGGCGACAGCTCGAGCGAGGGCGCCGCGACGGCTCCCTCGACCGGCTCGACGGGCGGCGACGCCTGGACCGACGGCGAGGACTCGATCCTCGGCGGCACCCAGGTGCTCGCACCGATCGCCGTGCCGGTCACTGTCGTCGGCAACGCCATCTCGGGTGTCGGCGACAGCGAGTCGACCGGTGCCGTCGCGGCACCGGGCACCGGCACGGGCGGCACCACCGGAAGCACCGGCGGTTCGGACTCGATCCTCGGCGGGACGCAGATCCTCGCGCCGATCTCGCTGCCCGTCACCATCGGCGGCAACGCGGTCTCGGTGATCGGCGACAGCACCACGGTCGACGCCGTGGTGCCGACGGGCCCCTCCAACCCGACCGACCCGACCGACCCGACCGACCCGACGGATCCGACCGACCCGACCGACCCGACCGACCCCACGGACCCGACCGACCCGACGAACCCCACCACCCCGGGGAACAACGGGACGCCCGGTGACGACGGCACCGACGGCACGACCGCTGCGGCGGCCACCGTCACCGGTTCGGCGGCTTCGGCCGGCACCGCCACTCAGCTCGCCGCGACGGGAGGGACGGGTGTGATGCCGTTCCTGCTGCTCGGGCTCTCGCTGTTCGCAGCGGGCGCCATCGCACGCGCGTCGCGGCGGCGCTCCGCGTGAGTCGCGGGGGCACCCCGGCGTTCCCCCGGGTGCCCCCTCCACATCGACCCGCGTGAGCACGCGGGAGGGCCGAACCCCAGCGGCCCTCCCGCCCTGAACGCCCCCGATCGCGAGCGCCGGCTCTGCCTGGCGTCGGGTCTCGCGATCGGGGGTCCCACAACCATCTCCGGCTGCGACGGCCCGGCAATGCCTGGACCGGGACGACGCAGCCGGAGATGCCACGAGCGGATGCCGCGACCCGGGGGGCTCGCGGCATCCGTTTCGTCCTGCCCGCCGTCGCGACCCGGTCGCGGCCGCGCTCCGCCGGCGCGTTGCGCGCCCGTTCCCTCCTCGCCAGAGTGGAGGGATGCCGCTCCCCGAGCCTTACCGCCTCACCCCCGTCGACGCCGACCGGCTCGAAGACGTCCTCCGCCTGGACACGTGGGCCTTCCCCACCGAACGCTCGGTCGAGGCACTGCGCGAGCTCCCGAGCCCGCTCAGCTGGGATCGCACCTACGGCGTCGCCCGCGTCGACGACGAGGAGGTGCTCGCGGGCTTCCACGGCGCGTATCCGCTGCGCGCCTACCCGGTCCCCGGCGCCGAGGTCGCGTGCGGCTGGCTCACATGGGTCGGCGTGCACCCCGGACACCGGCGCCGCGGCATCCTCCGCGGCATGATCGAGCACCACTTCGCCGACTGCCTCGAGAACGGCGAGGCGATCTCGGGCCTGATGGCCGCCGAGACCCCGATCTACGGCCGCTTCGGGTACGGCATGGCCTCGACCCAGCTCGACCTCACGATCCCGCGGGGCGCCGCGCTCCGTCCGGTACCCGGGGCGTCCGAGCTCGAGGTCGAGTTGGAGGAATGGGATGCTGAGGTCCACGGCGATCTCGTGGCCTCGATCCATCGCGACTACGCGCGGCAGCCGCCTGGGCTCGGCCGCCCGGGGTGGGCGACGCGCGAGACGCCCGAGCAGCGCACCGCGCGCGAGGCCGACCCGCCCGCGTACCGCGGCGGCAAGGAGTCGCTGCGGCTCCTGCTGGTGCGCGACGCCGCCGACAACACGCTCGCCTACGCGACCTTCCGCCGCTCGATGTCGTGGGAACGCGCCGGCGCCGAAGGCATCGTGCACGTGCGCGAAGCGGTCGCGCTCACGGCCGCCGCGGCGCACCGCATGTGGTCGGTGCTGCTCGACCTCGACCTGACCAGCCGTGTGAAGATCTCGAACCTGCCCGTCGACGACCCGATCGTGTCGCTGCTCGTCGACATCCGGCCCGCGGTGCCCGACTACCAGGACAACTCGTGGATCCGCGTCCTCGACCTGCCCACCGCGCTCGCGGAACGCCGCTTCGCGGGCGACGTGGACGTCGTGCTCGAGGTGACCGACGCGATGCTGCCCGCCAATGCCGGCCGCTGGCGCGTGCGCGCCGGGGCGTGGGAGCACGCGGAGGTCGCAGCATCCGATTCCGAACCCGACCTCGTTCTCGACATCCGCGAGCTCGGAGCGGCACACCTCGGGTCGATCTCGCTCGCGACGCTCGCGCAG
>DATEOM010000553.1:0-2699 GCA_035274105.1 Microbacterium sp. | reverse complement strand
CGGTGCTGCGCGTCGAGGGCAACTGAAGACTTTGTGAAGGAGAACTGACATGGCACATGTTTGGCGCGGAGTCCTCCGCGAATACGCAGATCGTCTGGGCGTCACGGATGCCTCGACCGTGGTCACCCTCGGCGAGGGCGGCACGCCGCTCCTCCCGGCGCCGGCGCTGTCGCGCCGCACCGGCACCGATGTGTGGGTGAAGTTCGAGGGCATGAACCCCACGGGCTCGTTCAAGGACCGGGGCATGACCGTCGCCGTCTCCCGCGCGATCGAGCACGGCGCGAAGGCCGTCATCTGCGCCTCGACCGGCAATACCTCCGCCTCGGCGGCCGCCTACGCGGCGCACGCCGGCATCACGGCGGCGGTGCTCGTGCCCGAGGGCAAGATCGCGATGGGCAAGCTCAGCCAGGCGGTCGCGCACAACGGCCGTCTCATCCAGATCCGCGGCAACTTCGATGACTGCCTCGAGATCGCGCGCGAACTCGCCGACAACTACCCGGTGCACCTCGTCAACTCGGTCAACCCCGACCGCATCGACGGCCAGAAGACCGCGGCGTACGAGGTCGTCGAGCAGCTCGGCGACGCCCCTGACTTCCACTTCATCCCGGTCGGCAACGCCGGCAACTACACGGCCTACACCCGCGGCTACCGCGAAGAGGCCGAGGCCGGCGTGTCGACCCGCGTGCCTCGCATGTTCGGCTTCCAGGCCGAGGGCTCCGCCCCGCTCGTGCGCGGCGAAGTGGTGAAGCACCCCGAGACGGTCGCCAGCGCCATCCGCATCGGCAACCCCGCGTCGTGGGACCTCGCGCTCGAGGCCCGCGCAGCGACCGACGGCTACTTCGGCGCCATCGACGACGACCGCATCCTCGCGGCGCAGAAGCTCCTCGCGGGCGAGGTGGGCATCTTCGTCGAGCCGGCGTCGGCGATCAGCGTCGCGGGCCTCCTCGACCGCGCCGAGGCGGGCATCGTGCCCCAGGGCGCGCGCGTCGTGCTCACCGTGACCGGCCACGGTCTGAAGGACCCGCACTGGGCGCTGCGAAACGCCGACGGCTCGGAGGTCGAGCCCACGGTCGTCGACGCCACGACGTCCGAGGTGGCGTCCGTCCTGGAGCTGGCTCCCGCGGCGGCGACCGCGTGAATGCAGCCGTCGCACCGGCGCCCGGCCGCCGGGTGGTGGTGCGGGTGCCCGCGACGAGCGCGAACCTCGGACCCGGGTTCGACACCCTCGGCCTCGCGCTGAGCGTGTACGACGAGCTCGACGTGACGGCGCTGCCCGAGGGCGAGCTCGAGATCGAGGTCGATGGCGCAGGCGCCGAGGACGTGCCCCGCGACGCCTCGCACCTCGTGGTGCGCGCGATCGCCTACGCGTACGAATCGGTCGGACGCCGGATGCCGGGACTCCGCCTGCTCGCCAGGAACGTGATCCCGCACGGGCGCGGCCTCGGTTCGTCGGGCGCTGCGGTCGTGTCCGGCCTGCTGGCGGCGAAGGGCCTGCTGCACGGCGACGTCGAGTTCGGGCCCGACGCGCTGCTGGGCCTCGCGACCGAGCTCGAGGGCCACCCCGACAACGTCGCCCCGGCGCTGTTCGGCGGCCTCACGATCGCGTGGGTCGACGAGGACGGTCCGCAGCACAAGAAGCTGCTCGTGCACCGCGGTGTGTCGCCGCTCGTCTTCGTGCCGTCGTTCACGATGTCGACCAAGCTCGCCCGTAGCCTGCAGCCGATGCACGTGCCGCGCGAGGACGCGGTCTTCAACGTCTCGCGCTCCGCACTGCTGATCGCGGCGCTCACGCAGAGCCCCGAGCTGCTGCAGGCCGCCACGGAAGACAAGCTGCACCAGAACTACCGCGCGAGCGCGATGCCCGAGACCGACGGTCTCGTGCGAGCCCTCCGCGCGGCGGGCTTCGCGGCCGTCGTCTCGGGGGCGGGGCCGAGCGTGCTCGTGCTCGCCGACGGCCCGGGCCGACGCCTCGAGGCGGCCGCGCTCGCAGCGGCGGCGACCGACACCCCGTGGGAGGCGCTCATGCTCGCCGTCGACTTCAAGGGTGGTACAGTGAGGGAGTACGCGGAGGGTTCCACGTAAGACGTGAATCTGGCCTCCGTCGCAAATCTGCGAAACCACCGCACGGCATTCTGACCTGCCGACGTCCGCTGAGCACCCTCGCGGTCCCTCACCCCGTCGGCGGGTGTTTCGACAGGCGTGACAACTGATCGAGACTGGCAGACGCCACCCGGCAGCGCCGTGCGATCGTGCACAATCGTTCCGTTTTTCACAAGGGAGAACTCGTGGAGTCCATCTCCGAGATCCACGCCGACGTTCCGGCCGACGAGCGCGCGGAAGCGCCCGAGGCGATCGACGGCGCCGGCAGCGTCGAAGCTCAGTCCGAGGCCGTGGCTGAGGAAGCCGTCATCGAGGCCGTTGCGGCCGATGTCGTCGCCGAAGAGGCCGTCGAGGTCGCCGAAGCGGCCGACGCCGTCGCCGAAGAGGCCGTCGTCGAGGCGCTCGCCGCCGAAGAGGTCGCTGAAGAAGCGGTCGCCGAGGCGATCGTCGCCGAGGAGTCGGGTGACGTTGCCGCCGCCGAGACCGCTGAGGAGGCGGCCGAGGAGGCCGTGGCCGAGGCGATCATCGCCGACGCCGTCGCCGAAGAGGCCGTGGCCGAGGCCGCGGTCGCGGACGCGGTCGCCGAGGAAGCGGTCGCG
>DATEOM010000552.1:0-2795 GCA_035274105.1 Microbacterium sp. | reverse complement strand
TGTTCTGGTCCCACGCCGTCACCAGCCAGTCGGCCGCGAGCGCCGCCGGGTACGTGCCGCCGATGACGAAGCCGTAGAAGCGGGGCGACCCCATCGCCATCAAGCCCGGAGCAGCGGCCTCAGCCAGTTCCTCGACGACGGCGGCGGCATCGGTCCTTCCATCGGGGAGGGTCCGATTCAGCCGCGTCAGCACGCCGTCGGCGTCGGTGTCTGGCCGGATAGGACGGTCGGAGAGCGTGCCCAGCCACTCCAGGGCGTGCCGGTGCGCGACCTCGAGCGCCTGCCGATACTGCTCCGTCGCCGCGCCGTCGCCCATGCGAGCCTCCTTCGCCGAGGCGATCCTCCGCCGCGCGGTCGCCCGTGCGCAAGGGGTCGGCTCAGGCGCGGACGAGCTTGACCGTCAAGGAGTCCACGAGCACTGCGATGCGGTCGTCGGCGGCCCACCGCTTCGCGAGGCGCGCGAGCACGGCGTCGAGCTCGGTCTTCTCGAGGCCGTCGATGAGGTGCAGGCGCACCACGAGCTCGGGCCCCCGCAGGCGCGCGTCGGGGTCGCCGGGCTCGACCTCGAGGTCGATGACCGAAAGTTCGCCGCCGATGCTCTGCTGGAGGCCTGCGAACACGTCGGGCGACAGGAAGCTCGGCTCCCAGGGCTGTCCCTGGCCGATCGCCCACACCGCCGGGCGGCGGATGACGAACTCGGTCTCCGACGCCGGGTCGACCACGATGAGGTCGGTGTCGTCGGCCGCAGCCGACAGGGCGGTGCGGACGCCGTCGGCCGGAACCGGCCGGGCGGCAGCATCCCATCGTCCCATCGCCTGCACCGAGGTGAACACCGGCAGCACCCTGCGGCCGTCGGGGGCGGCCACCGTGACGATGGAGAGCTCCTGCGTCTTGTCGACCTCGAGGCCATGCGCTCCGATGCCGTGATCGCCCTTCTCGGCGACGAGCGGGATCAGCAGGCGCGCAGCACGGTAGGCGTCGACGACCTCGCGCTGGCCGCCGGTGCCGGCGCGGAAGGCGGTGAGGGCGGCGAGCAGCGCCGGATCGGCGGAGCCGTCGTCGGAGGAGTGCGGATTCGCCTGGAAGCTGCGCCCCTCCCACGGCACGCCGGCGGAGTCGCCGCCGTGGCCGTGGCCGTGGTGGGCGCCGTGCGGGTCAGTGTCCGGCGACATCCAGCGCCTCGGCGAGCGTGAACGCGCCGGCGTACAGCGCCTTGCCGACGATCGCGCCCTCGACGCCGAGCGGGACGAGGTCGCGCAACGCCGCGATGTCGTCGAGGCTCGACACGCCGCCCGAGGCGACGATGGGCTTGGGGGTGCGGGTGGTCAGTTCGCGCAGCAGATCGAGGTTCGGGCCCTTCAAGGTGCCGTCCTTGGTGACGTCGGTGACGACGTAGCGGCTGCACCCGGCGGACTCGAGACGGTCGAGCACGGTCCACAGGTCGCCGCCCTCGCGCGTCCAGCCGCGCGCGGCGAGCGTCGTGCCACGCACATCGAGGCCGACCGCGATCGCGTCGCCGTAGCGGCCGATGACGTCCGCGGCCCACTCGGGGTTCTCGAGCGCCGCGGTGCCGAGGTTGATGCGCGAGGCGCCGCTCTCGAGAGCCGCCTCGAGTGTGCGGTCGTCGCGGATGCCGCCCGACAGCTCCACCTGTACGCCGCGGACCTGCTTGATGACCTTGCGCAGCACGCCGGCGTTGCTCCCGCGGCCGAACGCGGCGTCGAGGTCGACGAGGTGGATCCACTCCGCGCCCTGACGCGCGAAGTCGAGCGCCGCGTCGACGGGATCGCCGTAGCTCGTCTCGGTGCCGGCCTCGCCCTGCGTCAGGCGGACGGCCTTGCCGTCGGCCACATCGACAGCGGGCAGGAGGACGAGCTTGGGGGTTGACGCGAAATCGTTCATGGATCCTGATTCAGACGTGGGGAAGCTGTGGGGCGGATCACGGAAGCGCACGCTCCCGCAGACGGCACGGTCTCAGAGGGTAGACCCGCCGAGGCCGTCGATCCAATTCGTGAGGAGACGGATGCCGGCGTCCCCCGACTTCTCGGGGTGGAACTGCGTGGCCGACAGCGGCCCGTTCTCGACCGCTGCGAGGAACGGGGTGCCGTACTCGCACCACGTCAGAACCGGCTCGGGGAAGGGCGGCTGCACGTCGAGCAGCCACTTCTGCGCGCCGAACGAGTGGACGAAGTAGAAGCGCTCGTGCTCGATGCCGCGGAACAGGCGCGAGCCCTCGCCGGGCTCGACGGTGTTCCAGCCCATGTGGGGCAGCACGGGCGCGTCGAGCTCGGTCACGACGCCCGGCCACTCGCCCATCCCCTCGGTGTCGACACCGCGCTCGACACCGCGCTCGAAGAAGATCTGCATGCCGACGCACACGCCGAGCACGGGACGCCCGCCGGCGAGGCGGCGTTCGATGAGCTCGTCGCCGCGGCTCGCGCGCAGCGCCTCGGCCACCGCGCGGAACGCGCCGACGCCCGGGACGAAGAGCCCGTCCGCATCCATGATCAGGCCGCGGTCGGAGGTCAGCTGCGCATCGGCACCCGCCGCGATCAGCGCCTTGACCGCGGAGTGCACATTGCCCGACCCGTAGTCGAGCACGGCGACGAGCGGCTTCTCCTGCTCGGAGGGAGCGCGTGAAGTCACAGGGCGCCCTTCGTGCTCGGGATGCCGTCGACGAGCGGGTCGAGCGACTTCGCCTGCCGGAACGCGCGGGCGAACGCCTTGTACTCGGCCTCGGCGATGTGGTGCGGGTCGCGGCCCGACAGCACGCGCACGTGCACGGTCAGCGCCGC
>DATEOM010000551.1:0-2413 GCA_035274105.1 Microbacterium sp. | reverse complement strand
GACGTCAGGACGACCGCGTGATCCTTCTGCGGAATGCAGAAGATCGCCGTCGCCGAGGTCGCGTCGGCGAGCTCTGACAGCGTGTCGTCGAGCCTCAGCTCCGCGTCGTGCAGGCCCGTCTCCGCCAGCGCGGCCAGGCCCAGCCCGAGCGTGTATCGTCCGTCGGCCGTCCGCGTGACGAAAGCAAACTCCTCGAACGTCCGCAGGATGCGGTACACGTTCGATCGCGGCAGCCCCACCGCTTCGGCGAGCTCGTGACTCGTCCGTGGCCTGCCATCGGCGAGGACCTCCAGAGATTCGAGCGCCCGCTCGAGCGTCTGCGAGCGAACACCTCGGCTGTTCTGCGACGGCATGATGCCTCATGCTATCGAGGGCACCGGCAAGCTCGCCGAACTATATACCTGGGTTATATACCTGAGTTATGCTTATCTTGTGACCCAAGATCAGGACATCGAGACCCTCATCGTCGCCGCGCACGCGCTCACCCGCGTCGCGGCGCTCGAGACCGCCAACGAGACCCCCGCCGCACAATGGCGCACGCTCACGATCCTGCGCGACCATGGCGCGCTGCGCATCGGCGAGCTCGCCCGCCTCAGTCGCGTGACGCAGCCCGGCATGACGCGGCTGGTCGGCCAGATGGCGGAGCACCGGCTGGTGGCGAAGACGGCGGATGCTGCCGACTCGCGCGCGACGGTCGTCGAGGTCACCCCGCTCGGCCTCGAAGCGCTCCAGACGTGGATGCTGCAGCTCACGGCTGCGCTCGCCCCCCACTTCGCGGACCTGGCCCCCGAGGAATGGGAGGCCCTCCGGACGACGGCGGCCGTCCTCATGCGCAAGCTCGATCGGACGCGCACCGCGTCGGCCGCCGAGACTGCGGAGGCGGCCCGATGAGCGCACACGGCACCACCACCGGATCCGTCTGGCGCCAGCCCGCCCAGGTATGGGCGGTCGCCTTCGCGTGCGTCGTCGCGTTCATGGGCATCGGGCTCGTCGACCCGATCCTCCCCGCCATCGCCGAGTCGCTCGAGGCGAGCCCTGTGCAGACCGAACTCCTCTTCACCAGCTATCTGCTGGTCACCGGCCTCGCGATGCTCATCACGAGCTGGATCTCGAGCCGCATCGGCGCGAAGGCGACCCTGCTCATCGGGCTCGCGCTCATCGTGGTGTTCGCACTGCTGTGCTCACTGAGCGGCAGCGTCGACGCGATCATCGGCTTCCGCGCCGGCTGGGGCCTCGGCAATGCGCTCTTCATCTCGACGGCGCTTGCGACCATCGTCGGCGCTGCGTCGGGCGGCAGCGGCGCAGCCATCGTCCTATATGAGGCCGCGCTCGGCCTCGGCATCGCGGTCGGCCCGCTCCTCGGGGGTCTGCTCGGCGAGATCAGCTGGCGTGGGCCGTTCTTCGGCGTCGTCGTGCTGATGGCGATCGCCTTCGTCGCGGTGCTGGTGCTCCTGCGCGGACCGAGCGAGAAGCCGGTGCCCGTGCCGCTGTCGGCGCCCTTCACGGCGTTGCGCACCCCGTCGCTCGCCGTGCTCGCCGTCGCCGCGCTGTTCTACAACATCGGGTTCTTCGTGCTGCTCGCCTTCTCGCCGTTCCCGCTCGGTTTCGGTGCCATGGGCATCGGCTTCACCTTCTTCGGCTGGGGCGTCGCCCTGGCGATCACGAGCGTGTGGGTCGCACCGCTGCTGCTGCGCTTCCTGACCCGCACCACCGTCATGCTCCTGACGCTCCCGCTGCTCGCGATCGACCTCGTCGTCGCGGGGATCTTCGTCGAGGACGCCGCGGCTCTGGTCGCCGCCATCATCGTCGGCGGACTCCTCCTCGGCGTCATGAACACCGTGCTCACGGAGTCCGTGATGGAGGCGACGGATCTGCCCCGCTCCGTCGCGTCGTCGTCGTACTCGGCCGTCCGCTTCCTCGGCGGCGCCGCCGCTCCCCCGATCGCCGCGCTGCTGTGGCACCTGTACGGCCCGACCGTCCCGTATCTCTTCGCCGCGGCATCCGTCCTCATCGCCACCGCGACGATCCTCTTCGGCCGGCGCGCGCTCGCCCGCATCGACGAGCGAGAAGCGGATGCTGCGGACGAGGCCGCCGCCGTGCTCGTGGGTGACGCCGCCTGAGTCTCCGGGAACAGCAGAAGGGCGGTCCTTGCGGACCGCCCTTCTTGGGTTGTGCACCCCCAGGGACTTGAACCCTGAACCCACTGATTAAGAGTCAGTTGCTCTGCCGATTGAGCTAGAGGTGCGTTGTTCGCTTACGAGGCGAACGAGGATCAACATTAGCATCACGATCGCGTCTCGTGAAATCGAGGCGGGAACGCCCCGGCTATCCTTGATCCCGTGACCTCGCCCTCCCCCGTTTCGACGTTCGACACGCCGTTCGAGGGAGACCTCCGGGCCGATCTCGATCTCGC
>DATEOM010000550.1:0-3858 GCA_035274105.1 Microbacterium sp. | reverse complement strand
GGCGGGGGCCGCCAGCCCGACCACTCCGGAGCCGCCGCCTCGCCGAAGCCGTGCCCGCGGTCGTACGCCGCGCGTGCGTCCGGTGTGCCGACGAGCTCCCACGCCCGCTGCACCTGGATGAACACGGCCGCATCTCCCCCGGTGTCGGGGTGCGTCTGCCGAAGGCGCAGGCGGTACGCCTTGCGGAGGGTGTCCTCGTCGACCTCGGGGTCGACCGCGAGCACCTCGTACGCCGACGCCGAGAGCGGACTGTCGAACACGTGCCCTCCCCCGGGACTTCGTCGATGGATGCTGCGCGCCGCTGCCTGCGGCGGGAATCAGGTTACGTCACGCCGGCGTGTCCGGCTCGGGGCGACGCTCGTTGCGGCGGGCGTAGGCCGCGGCGCTCCGGCTCGACAGGGCGAGCAGCAGCAGGATGTCGATGGCCAGCGACAGGAACGTGCCTTTGACCTCGATCTCCTGTCCCTGCGCCCACCACGCGGTGAACGAGGTGCTGATCGACAGCACCGCGATGAGCATGACGACCACGCGCGCCCAGTTGACGCCGCGGTACACGAAGAGGGCCAGCCCGAGGTCGATGAGGAGGACCGTCGCCCCGGTGCCGATCACCAGCCACAGCGCGGCCTGCTTGCCCTCCGGCGTGGGGTCGAATCCTTCGAGCACCGAGTCGGGGTCGGACAGGATCGCATCCCACCCCGTCGCGATGCCGACGAGCACGACGACCCCGGCGATCACCCGCAACAGGATCAGGAGCACGCCCGCCACCGTCGAGATCGGGCGCTTCATCTCCGGGTCGAAGCGCGGGGGCTTGAGCAGTCGCCCGGCCGGCTCGTACGCCGGCCGCTTCTGCGGTGCGGGCGGCTCGGTGCTCATGCCACCACCTCCCCCGCGCTCTCCACCCGAGGCTCGACCGCGCGCACGTCCACGATGGGGAGGTCGCCGTCGGTGCGGATGCTGTCGCCGCCGCCGTTGCGGGCGTGATAGCCGGTGGCGAAGTCGGCGATGACGTCCACGGTGACGCGGGGTTCGGCCTCCGTCACCGTCTGGACGATGTGGTCGCGCTCGACGTCGGTGTCGGCGTCGATGCGGTGGGTGACCTGCAGCGTGAACAGCGACAGCCCGACGCTGGTGTCGAAGGTTCCGGCGGCGAGCCAGTCGACGCGGCGGCCGCCGGGCAGCAGCCAGTCGTCGGGGCAGCGCCAGAACCGCACGTGGTGGCGCTGGGCGGGGTTGCCGTCGACCTCCTGCTGGTAGGCGAAGTCCTGCTGGCGCCCGAAGAGGAAGAGCGGGCTCACCGGCGCCTCGTCGTAGCTGCGCCGCGTGAGCGTCGACGTGATGATGCGCCACGACGAGCCGAGCGTCACGGGATCCGCCTCGGTCCAGCCCGCGGCCTCGAGAGCGGCCCGGATCTGCTCGCCGGAGCCCTGGAACGCGAGGTTCACGGGGTCGCCCAGGAGCCCGTCACTGGTGCGGGTGCGCCCGATGAAGTAGTCGGGCACGTAGATCGTGGTGAGGATGCGGTGCAGCCGCGGCAGCACCAGGTACGCGAGCAACACCCAGAACGCGAGGAAGAACGGGATGCCCCACCACCCCACGTGGAACGTCTCGGTGAGGCTGAGGTAGGCGAGCCACAGCGCCGCGAGTCCGGCGAAGACGAAGAAGAACCAGTCGATCGCGACGCCGATCGAGTAGCTCCTGCGGTGCCGGGTGGTCACGATCCCTCCTCGTCGCCGATCCTCGTCGCCGCGGCCGGCGTCAGCCCCAGAGCGGGACGTCGTGACGGTGGGCGAGCGCCGTCTCGGCGAGGTCGTCCGGCAGGTCGGCCAGGCTCGCCGGCTGCCAGTGCGGCGTACGGTCCTTGTCGATGACCTGCGCCCTGATGCCCTCCGGCAGGTCGGGCTGCGTCGTGGCGAACCACATCACGAGCCCGTACTCCTGATCGAGGGCCTCGCGCAGCCCGGGCAGCTCGCGAGCCCGGCGGATCGCCGCGAGCGTCACGGCGAGACCGGTCGGCGACAGTTCGCCCAGCAGTTCGGCGGTGGCGGATGCTGCGGGCTCGGGGCGCGCCCGGAGTCGCTCGACGATCTCGGCCACGGTGTCGCCGGCGAAGGCCTCGTCGATCCACTCCCGCGCGGCGATGAGCTTCGACGGCGCCGGGGTCTCGTCGAAGAGCAGCACGAGCTCGGTCGGCGACGACGGGTCGGCCCGTGTCTCGAGCGCATCGCGCACCGCGTCGAGGTGCTCGTGGGGCACGTAGTGGTCGGCGAATCCGGCGTAGATCGCGTCCGAGGCATCCATCACCGCGCCCGTCAGCCCGAGATACTCGCCGAGGCGGCCCGGCGCGTGGGCGAGCAGCCAGGTGCCGCCGACGTCGGGGGTGAACCCGATGCGGGTCTCGGGCATCGCGAGCTGCGAGCGCTCGGTGACGATGCGGATCGCGGCGTGGCCGGCGACACCGATGCCGCCGCCCATCGTGATGCCGTCGGCGAACGCGACGAAGGGCTTCGGGTACTCGGCGATGCGCGCGTTGACCGCGTACTCGGCGCGGAAGAACACCGCCGCGTCCTCGGCGCGGCCGCTCGTGACCTGCTCGGCGAGTCCGCGCACGTCTCCGCCGGCGCACAGCCCGCGCTCGCCGGCGCCGTCCAGCAGCACCACGTCGACCTCGGTGTCGTGCTCCCAGGCGTCGAGCGCCGCGTGCAGCTGCTCGACCATGCCGAGGTTGAGCGCATTGATCGCGCGCGGCCGGTTGAGGGTGAGGCGCCCGAGCCCCCCGCTCGTGCTGACGAGGACGGTGGGCTCCGCGGCGGCTTCGGCGAGGTCGGTCACGAGCGCAACGTTACCGGCCGGGCGAACTTCTCCCACGCTGAGACCGGATTTCCGCCAGGATGGGACGGAGTTCTGCTGTGAGTCCGCAATGGAGCGGCCCCGTACATTGCCCCACGGGGGTGCCGCCCACGACCAAGAGAGGGTTCGGCATGCCCGACGGCCAGTCGCTGGAGTTCTCACGTGTCACGAAGCGCTTCGGCGCCGTCACAGCGGTCGAAGGACTCACGGCCCGAGTCGAGCCCGGCATGGTCACCGGATTCCTTGGACCGAACGGCGCGGGCAAGACGACGACGCTGCGGGTGCTCCTCGGCCTTGAGCGGCCGACCGACGGCCACGCCACGATCGGCGGCAAGCGCTACGCCGAGCTCGACCGGCCGCTGCAGACCGTGGGCGCGGTGCTCGAGGCATCGAGCTTCCATCCCGGCCGCACCGCCGCCGCACACCTCACGATCTACGCTCACGCCGCCGGCATCGCGAAGTCACGTGTCGGCGAGGTCCTGGATCTCGTGGGATTGACGGATGCTGCGAACCGCAAGGTCGGCGGATACTCGCTGGGCATGCGCCAGCGCCTCGGCCTCGCGTACGCGCTGCTCGGCGACCCGGGCGTGCTGGTGCTCGACGAGCCGGCGAACGGCCTGGATCCCGAGGGCATCCGCTGGATGCGCGGATTCCTCCGGCAGCTCGCGGGCGAGGGCCGCACCGTGCTCGTGTCGTCGCACCTGCTCGCCGAGGTGCAGCAGACCGTCGACGCGCTGCTGATCATCTCGCGCGGACGCCTGGTGTTCCAGGGCGGCGTCGACGAGCTCACCGACCCCCGCGAGTACGCCACCGTCGTCGACTCCCCCGACCGTGCCGCGCTGAGCGCGGCGCTGAAGTCCGCGGGCGTGTCGTTCGAGGTGCTGCGCTCCGGGCTCACCGTGCGTGGAGTCGAGCCGGTGGCGGTCGGAGCCGCCGCCGCCGCGGGAGGCGTCGCGCTGTCGTCGCTGCACCGCCGCGGTCCGGCGCTCGAGGAGGTCTTCCTCGACCTCG
>DATEOM010000549.1:0-2015 GCA_035274105.1 Microbacterium sp. | reverse complement strand
GAACACGTCGGGGATGAGGTACGTGTCGCGCAGGTCCTGGGTCGTCATGCCCGGGATCTGGGCGGGGTTGGTCGCGTAGCGCTGCGGGATGTGCGGCTGTGCTGCCGGCGTCTGGGGCACGAGTTCTCTCCTGGTTCTGCGTGGGGGTGCGGAAGGGTCAGCGGACGAGCCAGCCGCCGTCGACGGGGATCACGGCGCCGGTCACGTAGGCGGCGGCATCCGAGGCGAGGAAGACGAACACGCCTTGGAGATCGGATGCTGCGCCCCACCGGCCCGCCGGGATGCGCGACAGGATCGACGCGGCGCGGTCCTCGTCGGCACGAAGCGGTGCGGTGTTGTCGGTCGCCATGTAGCCGGGTGCGACGGCGTTCACGGTCACGCCGGCGGCCGCCCACTCGTTCGCCAGCGCCTTCGTGAGACCCGCGACGGCGTGCTTGGAGGCGGTGTATGCCGGAACGAGAATGCCTCCCTGGAACGACAGCATCGACGCGACGTTGATGATGCGTCCGCCGCCGTGCGCGAGCATGTGGCGGCCCGCGGCCTGCGACAGGTGGAACACCGCGTCGAGATTGATCGCGAGCACGTCGTCCCAGTCGCCGAGCGGGTAGTCGACCGCGGGGGCGCGCCGGATGGTGCCGGCGTTGTTCACGAGGATGTCGAGGCCGCCGAGCTCGGCGATCACCTCGTCGACGGCCGACGAGAGCTCATCGGGCGTGGCCAAGACGAGGTCGCGCTGCACGCGGTGCACCCGGCGGCCGGTGGCCTCGATGAGCCCGGCGGTGGCTGCGGCATCCCCGCGGTCGAGGAGCGCCACGTCAGCGCCGGCCTCGGCCAGCGCGACGGCCGCGCCCTGGCCGAGCCCTCGGCTCGACCCGGTGACGAGCGCGACCTTGCCGTCGAGGCGGAACGAATCGAGGATCATACGTTCGTCTCCTGCGGGGTCATGGGTCGCTGGGTGCCGGCGCTGTGCGAAGAGACCGACGACGTTTCGTCTCGCTCGTTCCTCGCTCGCTCAACGACCGGGGGCAAAGGTTCCGGTCGTTGAGCGAAGGGCGCTCTAGCGCCCGAAGACGAAACGCCATGAGCGGAGACGAATCGTGTGGTGAGCTCGCCGAGACCCGAGATGCGCACGGTGACCGCGTCGCCGTGGGCGAGCGGCCGGTGCGCGTCCTGGGCGGCGGGCAGCTTCTGCGGCGTGCCGGTCGAGACGACATCGCCCGGCTCGAGCGTCAGCACCTGGCTGAGGTGATGGATGACGTACGCGACCGAGAAGATGGTGGTCGAGGTTGACTGCGACACCGTGACGACGCCGTCGCGCACGACCTCGACGAGGAGGTCCTGCGGGTCGGGCGCCTCGTCGGGCGTGACGACCCACGGCCCGAGCGGCGCGAAGCCGTCGGAGCACTTGCCCAGCGCCCACTGGCTCTGCCGGCGCTGCCACGCGCGGTCCGACACATCGTTGAGGATCGTGTACCCGCCGACGTGATCGAGGGCGTCCTCGAGCGACACGCGCTGCGCGCGGCGGCCGATGACGACCGCGAGCTCGCCCTCGTAGTCGACGTCGGTCGCTCCGGGCGGGATGACCACCGCGTCGTTCGGGCCCGCGAGCGTGTTCGCCGTCTTCACGAACACGTCCGGATACTCGGGGTCGTTCGCCATCGGGTCGACGCCGTCCGGCACGTGCCCGCGGTAGTTGTACCCGAGGCACAGGATCTTGCCCGGGACGACGGGCGCGAGAAGCGCCGACGCGTCGAGCACGGGCAGGGAACCCACCGCCGCCGAAGCCACCGCAGCCCGCGCCGCGGCCAGAGCCGCGTCCGACGACAGCACGTCCGTCACCGAGCCTGCGATCCCGCCGAGGTCGAGCACGCGATCGCCGTCGGCGCCGGCGATGACGGCGGCCGGCCGGGCGCCGTCCGAACCCGCGTACGTGACGAGCCTCACCAGTACTTCCTCCACTCCGGACGCGCGACGCGCATCAGAGCCTCGAGGTAGAAGTAGTCGCCCCAGAGCGT
>DATEOM010000548.1:0-9579 GCA_035274105.1 Microbacterium sp. | reverse complement strand
ACCGCGGCCGTCGCGCGGTCGCCGGGCAGGATCGCGTCCATCGCAGCGAGGTCGCGGCGCGACGGCGGCCCGGGCTGCGACCGGCCCTCGATCACGCGCGCCAGCACGCGACGGGTGTTGGTGTCGACGACGGGATGCCGGTCGCCATAGGCGAAGACCGCGACGGCCCGGGCGGTGTAGTCGCCGATGCCGGTGAGCGCGAGCAGCGCGTCAACGTCGCGCGGGACGACGCCGTGGTGGCGATCGCGGATCTCGACGGCCGCGCGATGCAGCCACAGTGCGCGCCGCGGATACCCCAGGTTCGCCCACTGCCGCACCGCGTCGGCGGGGGCGGCTGCGGCCAGGTGGGTGGGCGTCGGCCAGCGCGTGAGCCACGCCTCGAGATGAGGGATGACGCGGTTCACGGGCGTCTGCTGCAGCATGAACTCGCTCACGAGCACGCCCCAGGCCCCGAATCCGGGCCGCCGCCACGGCAGATCGCGCGCGTTGGCCCGATACCACTCGACCAGGGGAGCGGCGAGGTCGGGCATGCGTTCCAGCGTAGGCGGCTCGGCGGGGCGCGGCGCCCGCGCGCCGTAGGCTGGAACCATGCGCCTGCCCGTCACTCCGACCACGACGCTGTGGCGCGAGCTGCGCGACCGCGTGCGGCGGCGGTACCCCGCCGGCCGCGTGATCGTCGCCATCGACGGGCTCGACGGGGCGGGCAAGACCGTGTTCGCCGACGGCCTCGCCGAGGTCTTCGCCGAGACCGGCGACGCGGTCTTCCGAGCCGGCATCGACGGGTTCCATCGCCCCCGCGGCGAGCGGTACCTCCGCGGGCGGCGTAGCCCCGAGGGGTTCTACCGGGACTCCTACGACTACGCCACGTTCCGCCGCGTGCTCATCGACCCGTTCCGCGACGGCGCGCAGACCGCGGGCACGACGGGGTTCCAGCTCGCCGCGTTCGACGTGGCGCGCGACGCACCCGTCGAGTCGCAGTGGGTGACCGCCCCTCTCGATGCGGTGCTCGTGGTCGACGGCATCTTCCTCCACCGCCGCGAGCTGCAGGACCTGTGGGACTGGTCGGTGTGGCTCGACGTCCCCTTCGAGGTCGCCTACGCCCGCATGGCGCTCCGCGACGACTCCGATCCCGACCCGGACGCGCCCTCGAATGCGCGGTACCGCCAGGGGCAGGAGATCTACCTGAACGAGGCGCGGCCGCGGGACGCAGCATCCGTCATCGTCGACAACGCCGACCTCGCACACCCCCGGATCGTCGGGCGCAGCTGATGGCGGCACCCGGAATCCTGCTGGTCGACAAGCCCGGCGGCATCACCTCGCACGACGTCGTCGCGCGGGCTCGTCGCGCGCTCGGCACCCGCAAGATCGGTCACGCCGGCACCCTCGACCCGATGGCGACAGGCCTGCTCGTGCTCGGCGTCGAAGGTGCGACGCGCCTGCTCACGTTCGTGGTCGGACTCGACAAGACGTACGAGGCGACGATCCGGCTCGGGGTCGCCACCGACACCGACGACGCCGAGGGACAGACGGTGTCGACGATGGATGCCGCGTCCCTCGACTCCGTCGAGATCGCCGGCGGCATCGCCGCCCTGACGGGCCGCATCTCGCAGGTGCCCAGCACCTACTCGGCGATCAAGGTCGACGGACGCCGCGCCTACGACCTCGCGAGGGAGGGGGAGGACGTGCAGCTCAAGGCCCGCGAGGTCACCGTGTCGCGGTTCGACGTGCTCGCCGAGCGCCGGTCCGGCGGCACCGTCGACCTCGACGTGGTCGTCGACTGCTCGAGCGGAACCTACATCCGATCGCTCGCCCGCGACCTCGGCGCCGCACTCGGCGTCGGCGGCCACCTCACGGCCCTGCGTCGCACGCGCATCGGTCCGTTCCCGGTCGCGTCGGCCGCAGCGATCGACGCGATGGCCGACGCCCCGCTCCTCGATCCCGCGGCCGGCGCCGCCGCCGTGCTCGGCCGATTCGACGTCACGGCGGACGAGGCGCGCGACCTCCGCCACGGCAAGCGACTCGTCGGCGCGGCGGACCGGCTCCCCGTCAACCCGACCGCCGCGATCGACCCCGCGGGCGTGCTCGTGGGCATCGTCGAGCGGCGGGGCGCCGACGTGAAGAGCGCCATGAACATGCCCGAGGAGGCCGCGCGATGATCCTGTGGTTCACGCTCGCGCAGGTCGTCGTCGCCGTGGCGGCGGGTCTCTTCTGCGTCATCGCGGGCCTTGCAGGGCGCCGCCCGAGCGACTGGACCGTCGGCTCGCTCGCGCTCGTCGAGCTGCTGCTGCTCGTGCAGGTCGTGATCGCGATCATCGCGCCGTTCGCCGGCAATCCGCCGTCGGGCAGCCTGCTGGAATTCTGGGTCTATCTCGTCTCGGCGGTGCTGCTCCCGTTCGCGGCCGTCGCATGGGCGCTGCTCGAGCGCAGCCGCTGGAGCACCGTGATCATGGGCATCACGGCGCTGTCGATCGCTGTGATGGTGTGGCGCATGTACGTCATCTGGACCGTCCAGGTGGCCTGAGAAGCCGCGGCCTCGGCGACAAGAACTAAACTCGACTGGTTATGTCGACCACTCCCGCTCGCCCCCGCATGACCGGCATCGGCCGCGTGCTCGTGATCGTCTACGCGATCATGGCCCTCGGTGCCACCGGTCGGTCCTTCGTGCAGATCGTCGAGCGCTTCGACGAAGCACCGGTCGCCTACACGCTGTCGGCGCTCTCCGCGGTCGTCTACATCGTCGCGACGCTCGCCCTGATCTTCGCCGGCCGCCGCGGCTGGTACGTCGTGGCGTGGGTGGCGATCGTGTTCGAGCTCGTCGGCGTGCTGGTCATCGGAACCCTGAGCCTGGTCATGCCCGAGCTCTTCGCACACCCGACGGTGTGGTCGTGGTTCGGCATGGGCTATCTGTTCGTGCCTCTCGTGCTGCCCTTCCTCGGCATCTGGTGGCTCGCGACCCATCACCCCGCCGCCGAGGCGCAGACTCCCGCACCCGCGGCGGCCCGGTCGTGATCGTCTTCCGCGATCCGAGCGAGGTGCCCGCCGGCTTCGGCCCCTCGGTCGTCGCGATCGGCAAGTTCGACGGCGTGCACTCGGGGCATCGCGCGGTCATCGACCGGGCGAGAGTGGATGCTGCGGCCTCGGGTGCGCGCGTCGTCGCGGTGACGTTCGACCGCAACCCATTGGCGCTGCTGCGCCCCGAGATCTGCCCCGACAGCCTCGTGGGCGTCGAGCAGAAGCTCCGGCTGCTCGCGGACGCGGGTGTCGACGCGACGCTCATGCTCACGTTCGACCGGGCGCTCGCCGACCTGGGGGCGCGGGAGTTCGTCGAGCACGTGCTCGTCGGCGCGCTGGGCGTTCGGATCGTGATGGTCGGCGCGGATTTCCGGTTCGGCCGCGGCGGTGCCGGCAACCCCGAGCTGCTGCGTGAGCTCGGACCGGAGTTCGGCTTCGAGGTGGACGTCGTCGACGACGTGCGCGCGATCGACGCCGGGCGGCGCGTCTCGTCGACGTGGGTGCGCGAACTGCTCGACTCCGGAGATGTGACCGGCGCGACGCGTCTGCTCGGCCGCCCGCACTCGGTGCGCGGCGAAGTGGTGCACGGGCTCAAGCGCGGCCGCGAGCTGGGGTTCCCGACCGCGAACCTCTCGGCCGACCTCGAAGGCTTCGTGCCCGCCGAGGGCGTCTATGCCGGATGGCTGGTGGATGAGGGGACGCCGGGGGACGGGGCATCCGAGCCTCGCAGCAGCGTGCGGTACCCGGCGGCGATCAGCATCGGCACGAACCCCACGTTCGACGACGTCGAGGTGCGCCAGGTCGAGGCGTACGTGCTCGACGAGACCGAGCTCGACCTGTACGGGCACGTCGTCGAGATCGAGTTCGTGTCGCGCATCCGCGGCATGGTCGCGTTCGAGGGGATCGAACCCCTCATCGCGCAGATGGGCGACGACATCGAGCGCGTGCGACGCGAGCTGACCTGACGCACCGGGTGGCGGCATCCGGGTGCCGACCGGTCTCGGCGCCGACCCGTAGACCGGCGCACGCGGTCGCCTCTACGATCGAGCCGTGCACGCGCTGGTCCTGATGGCCGCCGAAGCGGCGGCCGGCGATTCTGTCAACCTGTGGGGTGCGCTGGGCTGTGCGGTCGCCTACTCCGCCTCGCTGCTGGCGACGCTCGACGCGTTCGCCGACCTGATCCTCGCGCGCGGCGATTCGCCCGCGGGACGCCTCACGCCCGGCATCGGCATGAAGTTCGCGTCGAAGCTCATCGCCGCGGCGATCGCGGTCGTGTCGGCGGCCATCGTGCTGGCGCTCGACGGCAACTGGTTCGCGTTCACCACGCTGTCGATCGCGTTCCTCGTCGTCGTGGGCATCGGCGTCTTCATCCTGCTGCGGCATGCGAAGGTCACCGCCGCACCGCCCGCGGCCGCGGGCGGCTGAGGCCATCGACCCGCGTATCCGATCACCGGCCCGATGCTCATCTGAGCAAAGTCTGTTCAGATGTTGGTGTGCGCTGGCGGTGTGTGTCAGCCTGGAGGTGACGACGAAGGGAGGATCGTGGACGCTGTCGACGAGCTTCTCTCGATCCGCGCCGCCGAGCTCTACTACGAGGCGAACCTCACACAGGAGGAGATCGGCCGCAGCCTCCAGATCACCCGCTGGAAGGTCGGGCGCCTCCTCACCCAGGCGAAGGAGGAGGGCTTCGTCCGCATCGAGATCCTCCACTCGCGCGCGCGCCGACCGCAGCTCGAGCGGCGTCTGCGAGACGAGCGCGGCCTGACCGACGCCGTCGTGGTCTCGCGCGCGGGCGTCCGCAGCGAAGACGAGCTCCACCAGCGGGTCGCGCAGGCCGCGGCCGACTACCTCACCGGCCTCCGACCCGGCCCCCGTGTGCTCGGCGTCAGCTGGGGGCGCACCCTTTCCGACATCGCGCACAACCTGCGCGAGGGATGGTCCAGCGGCACCGACGTCGTGCAGATCAACGGCGGCGTCAGCATGAGCCAGCGACCCGGCACCGCGGCCGCTACCGCGGTCAGCATCGCGCAGAAGGGCGGGGGCGCGGCTGCGCTGCTGCCGAGCCCCGCGATCCTCGAGCAGCGGGCCACGAAGGAGGCGATCGAGGCCGACCGCGTGGTGGCCCGCGTTCTCGATGCCGCCCGTTCCGCGAACGCGTACCTGTTCAGCGCTGGCGCCGCCGACCACGGCTCCGTCCACGTCGACAGCGGGTACCTCACCACCGCCGACATCGACCGGCTCGTCGAGGCCGGAGCGGTCGGCGACGTCATCGGGCGCTACATCGGCGCGGACGGTCGCATCGTCGATCACGACCTCGATGCACGCACGGTCGGGCTCTCGCTCGACGATCTCCGCACGGCCGACATCGCGATCGCGGCGATCAGCGGCGCGCCCAAGCGTGGGGTCGCGTCCGCGATGGTCGCGTCGGGCCTCTGCACGGTGCTCGTCACCGACGAATCCACGGCGCAGCACCTGCTCGGCGAGTGAGCCCCGGCGTCGGCATCCCCTTCTCGAACCCCAACGAAAGCCAGGTCAGGACATGTCAGGCTCCTCCATCGTGACGCTGCCCGAGCGGGCCGTCGAGCTGCTCGGCGGGCAGCCCGACGACACGACGCTGCGGCGCTACCTCCACGGGCTTCCCGGCGTCGACGCGGTCGGCCTCGAGCAGCGCGCCGCCGCGCTCGGCACCCGCTCGATCAAGACCACGTCGAAGGCGTGGGCGCTCGACAAGATCATCGAGCTCATCGACCTCACCACGCTCGAAGGCGCCGACACGCCGGGGAAGGTGCGGTCGCTGGTCGCGAAGGCACTGAATCCGGATGCCTCGGACCCGACGTGTCCGCGCGTCGCCGCGGTGTGCGTGTACGGCGACATGGTGCCCTACGCCGTCGAGGCGCTCGGCGCTGCGCACGGCGACCCCGACGACGGGCTCGTGTCGGTCGCGGCCGTCGCGACGGCGTTCCCGAGCGGCCGCGCGTCGCTCGACATCAAGCTCGCCGACACCGCCGAGGCCGTCGCCCATGGCGCCGACGAGATCGACATGGTCATCGACCGGGGCGCGTTCCTCGCGGGCCGCTACGGGCTCGTTTTCGACCAGATCTCCCGCGTCAAGCAGGCGTGCCGCCGTGAGGACGGCACCTACGCCTCGCTCAAGGTGATCCTCGAGACCGGCGAGCTCAACACCTACGACAACATCAAGCGCGCGTCATGGCTGGCGATCCTCGCGGGCGGCGACTTCATCAAGACCTCGACCGGAAAGGTGCAACCGGCGGCGACGCTGCCGGTGACGCTGCTCATGCTCGAGGTCGTGCGCGACTGGCACCGTGCCACCGGCGAGAAGGTCGGCGTGAAGCCGGCCGGAGGCATCCGCACCTCGAAGGACGCCATCAAGTACCTCGTCACCGTGGCCGAGACGGTGGGCGAGGAGTGGCTGCAGCCGCACCTGTTCCGGTACGGGGCATCCAGCCTCCTCAACGACGTGCTCCTGCAGCGGCAGAAGCTGAAGACCGGCCATTACTCCGGCGCCGACTACGTGACCATCGACTGAGCTTCGACAAGCTCAGCTACCGAAGGACTGACATGAGTTTCCTCGAATACGCACCGGCCCCCGAGTCCCGCGCGATCCTCAACCTGCGCGACGAGTACGGGCTGTTCATCGACGGTGACTTCCGTCCGGGCTCGGGCGAGGCGTTCACCACGATCTCACCCGCCGACGAGAAGCACATCGCGGCCATCGCTTCGGCGAGCGAGGCGGATGTCGACGCCGCCGTCGCCGCCGCGCGCCGCGCCTACGACAAGACGTGGTCGAAGATGAGCGGCCGCGACCGTGGGAAGTACCTGTTCCGCATCGCGCGCCTCGTGCAGGAGCGGGCCCGCGAGCTCGCCGTGGCCGAGAGCCTCGACAACGGCAAGCCCATCAAGGAGAGCCGTGACGTCGACGTGCCGCTGGTGGCCGCGTGGTTCTTCTACTACGCCGGCTGGGCCGACAAGCTCGACTACGCCGGCCTCGGCGCCGACCCGCGCTCGCTCGGCGTCGCGGGCCAGGTGATCCCATGGAACTTCCCGCTGCTCATGCTGGCGTGGAAGATCGCCCCGGCGCTCGCCGCGGGCAACACCGTCGTGCTCAAGCCTGCCGAGACCACGCCGCTGTCGGCGCTCATCTTCGCCGAGATCCTTCAGCAGGCCGACCTGCCGCCGGGCGTTGTGAACATCGTGACGGGCGCGGGTGCCACGGGCGCTGCCCTCGTGCGGCATCCCGATGTGAACAAGGTCGCCTTCACCGGCTCCACCGCCGTCGGTCGTGAGATCGCGAAGGCGGTCGCCGGCACCGACAAGAAGCTCACGCTCGAGCTCGGCGGCAAGGCCGCGAACATCGTGTTCGAGGACGCCCCCATCGACCAGGCCATCGAGGGCATCGTCAACGGCATCTTCTTCAACCAGGGCCACGTCTGCTGCGCGGGCAGCCGCCTGCTCGTGCAGGAGTCGATTCACGACGAGGTCGTCGACCGGCTGAAGGACCGCCTGTCGACGCTGCGCCTCGGCGACCCGCTCGACAAGAACACCGACATCGGTGCGATCAACTCTCGCGAGCAGCTCGACCGCATCCGCGAGCTGAGCAAGGTCGGCGAGGAGGAGGGCGCCGAGCGCTGGAGCGCGCCGTGCGTCATCCCCGACAACGGCTTCTGGTTCGCGCCGACGATCTTCACGAACGTGCAGGCGTCGCACCGCATCGCCCGCGACGAGATCTTCGGTCCGGTGCTGTCGGTGCTCACCTTCCGCACGCCCGCCGAGGCGATCGAGAAGGCGAACAACACGCCGTACGGCCTGTCCGCCGGCATCTGGACCGACAAGGGCTCGCGCATCCTCGCCGTCGCCGACCGCCTGCGCGCGGGCGTCGTGTGGGCGAACACGTTCAACCGGTTCGACCCCTCGTCGCCGTTCGGCGGGTACAAGGAGTCGGGCTACGGCCGAGAGGGCGGCCGCCACGGCCTGGCCGCGTACCTGAAGGGTGCGCCGGCGACCGGCGCCGCCCGCGTCGAAGTCGGCCGCGCGAAGAAGGAGGTCTCGGCATGAGCACGCGACTCACCGTTCCCAAGACGTACAAGCTCTACATCGGCGGCGCGTTCCCGCGCAGCGAGTCGGGCCGCACGTACGAGGTGGCGACGCCGAAGGGCGACTTCCTCGCGAACGCCGCGCTCGCGTCCCGCAAGGACGCGCGCGACGCTGTCGTCTCGGCCCGCGGCGCCGTCAAGGGCTGGTCGGGTGCCACCGCCTACAACCGAGGCCAGGTGCTCTACCGTGTCGCCGAGATCCTCGAGGGCCGCCGGGCCCAGTTCGTCGACGAGATCGTGCAGCAGACCGGGGTCTCGGCCGCGGTCGCCGCCGCCGAGGTCGACGAGTCGATCGACCGTTGGGTCTGGTACGCCGGATGGTGCGACAAGTTCGGTCAGGTCGCCGGCAACGGCAACCCCGTCGCCGGCCCCTACTTCAACATCTCGGTGCCCGAGCCGACCGGCGTGGTGGGCGTCATCGCCCCGCAGGACACTGCGCTCGTCGGCCTGGTGTCGGCCATCGCGCCCGCGCTGGTGACGGGCAACTCCGTGGTGGTCGTGGCCTCGCAGCGCTATCCGCTGTCGGCGATCTCGCTCGCAGAGGTGCTCGCGACGAGCGACGTGCCCGGGGGAGTCGTCAACGTCCTCACCGGCTCACCCGCCGAGATCGCACCGTGGCTGGCGTCGCACCCCGACGTGCACGCGCTCGACCTCGTCGGCGCAGGCGACCTCGACTGGATCGATCTGCAGATCGCCGCCGCAGAGACGCTCACGCGGGTGCTCCCTCCTGAGAACGGGACGGATGCTGCGGCCCCGAGCCTCGCCCGCATCACCGCGTTCACCGAGACCAAGACCGTCTGGCACCCCAAGAGCCTGATCTGACAGCTCGCGGCCGCCGACCCTGCACAGGGTCGGAGACTTCGGCCGACACGCCGGGAACGGATGAGGCTTCTCGGCGTGTCGCGCACAAGCTCCGATTCTGTGCGCGGCCGCGGCGCTCTCACGCCAGCTCGAGGCCGCCCCACTGGCCCGGTTCGCGGAGCTCGCCGTAGTGCACGTCGACGTCGTCGGCCGACACCGAGGCCACGCACGCGAGGAGCGACAGGGTCGGGTAGCCCAGCGGGCGATTGTCGCGAATGATCGCGCCGTCGTCGGTGGGCGCGAGCTCGGCCGAGCGCTCGAGCACCTCGACCCACGGCATCCACCATCGTCCGTCGACGGCGGGCTGCGTCGCCTGGAACTCGCCCAGCCACCGGGCGATGCGGGGCGTGCCGCTGTCGTCGACGTCGTCGTGGGCGATCATGTGCGTGCCGGGCTCGAGGTCCGTGGTGCGGAGGGCGACCCCGTTCCACGTCAGCACGCGTGCGTGCGCGCCCTCGACCTCGACGAGGTTGAAGCCGTGCGTCGCCGGCTCGCCCGCGGGGGAGCGACCCGCGACCGACTCGAGCACGATCCCGCCCCGTGAGACGAGCTCCGACTCGGGCCGCGTCGACACGTCGGCTCGGTTCAGCAATAC
>DATEOM010000547.1:0-7496 GCA_035274105.1 Microbacterium sp. | reverse complement strand
CGCCGCTGATCCCGAAGACGCCGACGCCGGCCGAGCGCCTCACCGGCGCCCCGCTGCCGCCGGAGCTGACCATCGACCGGTGGTTCACGGCGTGGAACATCGACCTGCTGTGGTCCGTCATCGCCGGGTTCGCGATCTTCTTCTACCTCGTCGGCGTGTGGCGCCTGCGCCGTCGCGGCGACGAATGGCCCGTCTACCGCACGATCCTGTGGGTGCTGGGCTGGCTGCTGCTGGTATGGGTCACCGGCGGCGTCATCAACGTCTACCAGGACTACCTCTTCAGCATGCACATGGTCGGGCACATGCTCCTGACCATGGCGATCCCGCTGCTGCTGGTGCCGGGTGCACCCATCACGCTCGCGGCGCGCGCGATCCACAAGCGCGACGACGGCACCCGCGGCGGGCGCGAGTGGCTGCTCTGGGCGGTGCACTCGCCGGTGGCGCGCATCCTCACGAACCCGTTCGTCGCGGCGGGCCTCTTCATCGGCTCGCTGTGGGTCTTCTACTACACCGACCTGTTCCGCTGGTCGCTGTACGACCACCTCGGGCACGAGTGGATGATCGCGCACTTCCTCATCACGGGGTACCTGTTCGTGATGAGCCTCATCGGGATCGACCCGGTGCCCTACCGCCTGCCCTACCCGGGACGCCTGCTGCTGCTCATCGGGGTGATGGCGATGCACGCGTTCTTCGGCATCGCGATCATGATGCAGGAGGGCCTCATGATCGCCGAGTGGTTCGGCTCGATGGGCCGCACGTGGGGCGCGACGCCCCTCGAGGACCAGTACACCGGCGGCGGCATCGCGTGGTCGATCGGCGAGATCCCCACGCTCATCCTCGCGATCACGGTGGCCATCCAGTGGAGCCGCAGCGACGACCGTGAGACGAAGCGCCGCGATCGCCACGCCGACCGCACCGGCGACGCCGAGCTCGAGGAGTACAACGCCCGGCTGGCCGCGCTGGCCGAGCGCGACGCGCGCACCCGCGGCTGAGATCTACCCTTTCGCGGGGCCGGGGAGCTCGTCGCCCGGGCCCTGCCGCGGACTCTCGGGCGCAGCATCCCATTTCGTGCCGCCGATGTCGCTGCGCAGCGTGCCGGTGAGCTCGTCGACCGCCGCCCCGACGGTCGGGACGAAACGGTCGGGCGGGAACCGGTCGGTGAGGCCGTAGCGGGCGAGCGCGTCGACGACCGGTGACTTCATCTCGGCGATGATGAGACGGATGCTGCGTGCCCGGAGGTAATCGTCGAGCTCGACGAGTTCGTCGGCCGCGGTGGTGTCGATGTCGGTGATGGGCTCGGCGGCGAGGATGACGGTGCTGACGTCGGGCCCGGCGGCGCGGACGCGCGAGCGCACCCAGTCGTCGAAGATCGCTCCGTTCGCGAAGAACAGCGGCGCGTCGAACCGCACGATCACGACGCCGGGAACCCGCCTCGCGTCGGGGTTGCGCGACAGGTCGTGGTAGCCGCGCAGGCCTTCGACGCGTCCGAGCTCGGCCCTGTACGGCCGCCACGAGCGGTTGACGAAGGCGATGAAGGAGAGGCCGATCGTGATGACGATGCCCTCGAGCACGCCGAACACCAGCACCCCGAGGAACGCGGCGGCCGAGAGCACCGCATCGACGACGTTGATGCGCACCAGCCGCACGACGCCGCGCGCGTCGATGAGGCTGATCGCGGCGCTGATGACGACGGCGGCGAGGGTCGCCGACGGGAGGAAGCGGGTGAGGTCGGGGAGCACGAGGATGAACACGATGAGCAGGACGGCGCCGACGACGCCGGTCAGCTGCGTGCGGGCACCGGCCTGCTCGGCGACGGGGGTGCGGGACGACGACCCCGAGACCGGGAAGCCGCCCAGCGCACCGCCGGCCATGTTGGCCACACCGAGCGCCGCCATCTCCTGGCTGCCGCTGACGCTCTCGCCGCGGCGGGCGGCGAAGGTGCGTGACAGCACCGCGGTGTCGGCGAACGCGATGAGGGCGATGCCGGCGGCCGGAAGTGCCAGGGCTGCCACATCGCCCCACTCCAGTCCGCCGAGGGCGGGCGCCGGGAGGCCCTGCGGGAGAGCGCCGACGACGGGGATCGCGTCCGCAAGGGCCAGGATCGCCACGAGCACCATCGAGAGCACGACCACGACGAGCGTGCCGGGTATGCGTATGCGCGAGTGCAGCGCGCGGAGCGCGAAGATCACGACCAGGGAGCCGACGCCGAACGCGGTCGCCACGGGGTCGATCTTCCCCGCGGCGATCGCCTCGGCGATGCCGACGGCGCCCTGCCACGGCGTCGGCGCGTCGACCGAGAAACCCAGCAGCTTCGGCAGTTGAGACAGGATGACGATGACCGCGATCGCGTTCAGATACCCGACGCGGATCGGCTTCGACAGCAGGTCGGTCACGAAGCCCAGGCGCACGAGCCCGCCGACGAGCAGCAGCGCGCCGACCATGATCGCGAGCAGCCCTGCGAGAGCGACGGCCTGCGCCTCGTCGCCGAGGGCGAGGGGCAGGATCGCCGCGGCGATGATGGGGGCCAGTGAAGAGTCGGGCCCGAGCACGAGGATGCGGGAAGGGCCGAAGACGGCGTAGGCGAGCAGCGGCACGATCGTGGCGTACAGCCCCGTGACGGGCGGAAGCCCCGCGACCTCGGCGTAGCCCATGCCCGCGGGGATCAGCAGCGCGGTCACGACGATGCCCGCCCGCAGGTCGGGCCACAGCCACGCGCGCTTGTAGTCGCGTGCGACCGCGACGGCGGGTATCCAGCGCGCGATGCCTTTCATCGACCTCATCATCGACCCCGGCACCCATCCTGGCGCACAGGCCGCGTGGCGCGCCGGTGGCGGCGGGCGCTACGTCGTGTCGGGGCCGGTCACCACGATGGTCGCGGTGCCGTCGGGGCGCACGGTGATCGTGCCCTTGACGATGAAGGGCACGTCCTCGCTGACGGCGCGCACGCGGCCGTCGAAGAGGGAGCGGATGCCGACCTCGATGTGGGCGACGGCCTCGGTCGCGAGGATCGACCAGCCGGCGCCGTCCGGCTCGACCGCGACGGTCGGCTGCTGCGTGATGGACCACTTCGGCAGCGAGGTGATGCGGTCCTCGACGAAGAAGCCGAACGGGCATGCGGTCGGCTGCAGCACCTCCTGCGTCGCGCACGAGGTGAGGAACTCCTCGACCTTCTCCTGGACGACGCTGAGGAACTTCTCCGTGGGCTGGGCGACGACGTTCACCGGGATCGAGCGGAACGGGCTGTCGGAGAGGACGGCGACGCCGGGGGTGCTCGAGATCGCGGTGTCGACCGAGACCGAGTAGAGGCCGGGCGTGAAGACGAGGAGCGAGACGGGCGCAGCCGGGTCGGCATCCGCGCCGTCCGGCGAGACCTGGCGCTTGTCGATCGCGAAGCCGTTCACGTCGAAGACCATGGAGCCGGTGACACCCAGGTTCATGACCGCGAGCGGGCTCTTCGCGAACCGCCACGTCGGCGCGAGACCGATGGAACCGTCGCGCTCGACCGAGAAGGTGGTGCGGCCGTCGTGGCCGCGCGCCGTGTACGCGATCGTGACGTGCGTGACGTCGCCGTCCTGCTCCTCGGAGACGACCTGCGCGTCGCGGATCGGGGCGAGCGCGGAACCGCGCAGGAGCGCCTCGGACGCCGCCGGCGGCAGGCCCGCGGCTTCGAGCTCGGCGGAGTTCACGGAGACGCCGGGCACCGCGAGCGCGTCGGCCGCTCGTCCCTCGGCGAGCAGCTGCACGTACCGTTCGACGAAGGCCTTCGGGCTGTAGTACTCGTGCGTGATCACTGCCCACGCCGCGAGTGCGGCGCCCACCAGGAGGACGCCGATGATGCCGAGCAGCGCGAGATCGAGCGCGAGACGGCGGCGTGTCCGCCCCTTGGCGGGTGGCTGGATGACGTCCCGATCCGCGTTCGCCGGGCTGGTGCCGGAGGTCGCCGGAGCGGCCGGAGGCGCACTCGCGCGACCGGACGACGTGTCCACCGCCCCCTGATCCACGCGCCCAGTCTAGGAAAGCATGGCCGGGAGGGCCCTGTGGATGACGACTTCTGGACTCGCAGTCTCATGCTTCCGCGCCGCCGACCTCGGTGGCGAGCGCGGAACCCGCCGGTCGGGCAGGGCGCCGGCTACGCGTAGGCGTGGTCGTCGACGGGGGATGGAGCGGGACCCAGCAGTTCCAGATCCGCCCACAGGTCGTCGGTCACGACGACGGATGCCAGCTCGTCGAGCTGCGCACGGCGGCCGGCGGTAGCGACCCCGACCACGGTGGAGTCGACGATCGGAGATCGCATCGAGAAGTGCAAGGCGGCGGCCGCGAGCGGCACCTCGTGGGCAGTGCAGAGACGCTCGACTTTCGCCACCCACTCCAGGAGCTCGGGACGAGCCGGGCGGTAGTGGTACACGGCGCCCTCGCGGGCACCCGTGACCAGGATGCCCGAGCCGAACGGCGCCGCGTTGAAGACCGTCATGCCCCGCGCTTTCGCGTCGGCGAACACGGGAGCGGCCGACTGATCGATGAGCGTGAAGCGGTTGTGGATGAGCACCGCGTCGAACGCGCCGGTATTCACGTAACGTGCGACGAACGGAGTCGGCCCGGCGGCGATGCCGATCGCTCCGACGAGCCCCTCCTCACGGAGCTGCACCAAACCCTCGACGGCTCCGCCGGCGCCCGCGGCCTCTTCGAAGGTCACCGTGTACGGATCGTGGAGGTGCAGCAGGGGGAGCCGGTCCACCCCGAGCCGCGTGGCCGTCTCCTCGAAGGAACGGAGCACGCGGTCGCGGTCGAAAGCCCCGGTGGCGGGGTCGCGATCCACTTTGGAGATGATCCGCTCCGCTGTGCCCGGTGCCGCCTGTGCGAGCGCGGCGCCGAGCACCGCTTCCGAACGCCCATCGGAGTAGTTGTTCGATGTATCGATGAGCGCATCCGAGTTGTGAAGCAGGTCGTTCGCGATGCTGATGGCCGCCGCGTCGGCGTCGGATCCCGGCTCCGTTCCTCGTCCCAGGTGCGAGGTGCCCAAGGTCAGGGGAGTGATGGTGAAGGTCATGGCGTTCCCTCGTGCAGGTGGGTGACACGCCGGCGATGGGCCGCCGTTGGCTACGCCTTACAGACTACGAATCAGATCGAATATCTATCTTCTCAGGGTGCAAAAAGCGTAGCTTGACGGAAACATCCGGAAATCCGATCGGATTCGCTAGGCGGATCGAACAGACCGTGCCTATCGTGTGGGAGCCCGATGCGCGGACGAGCTGCGCACCGAGGTCGATTCGAAGGAGATTCGAAATGGGAAACCTCACTGGTTGGCACGCACTGATCCTGCTCGCGGTGATTCTGCTGCTCTTCGGCGCGGCGAAGCTGCCCGCCCTCGCCAAGAGCGTCGGACAGTCCGCGCGCATCTTCAAGAGCGAGATCAAGCCCGCGAACCGGGCGGGCGCCGGCGACGCCTCGAAGAACGCCGCGGAGGAGCCGACCGCGGTCACCGCTTCCGAGGGTGTGACGGCTGACGCGACCGCCATCGGTGCACCACGCCCGAACGAAAGCTGAGCCGGTGGCAACCGCAACATCGGCGGTGACGGCGACCGGCCGCGAAGACGACACGAAGCGCCCGTCCCGTCGCGGGCACCTGACCCTGCGCGGGCACCTCGGCGAACTGCGCAAGCGCCTCACCATCGCCGCTGCCGCGATCGTGATCGGCATGATCGGGGCGTTCATCTTCACCGACCCGGTGATCATGCTGCTGACCGAGCCGATCCGCCACATCGACGCCAGTGCGAACGTCGACGTCGCCGCACTGAACTTCGACTCGGTGACCTCGGCCTTCGACCTCCGCCTGCGGATGTCGTTCGTGATCGGCCTGTTGATCGCGGCACCCATCTGGATGGCGCAGATCTGGCTCTTCCTCGTGCCGGCCCTCCACAAGCGCGAGCGTCGATATGCGATCGGATTCCTCGCCAGCGCTATCCCGCTGTTCTTCGTCGGCTGCGCGGTCGGACTCGTGATCACCCCGCACGCGATCGAGATGATGTCCACCTTCGTGCCGTCCGGCGGCGCGATGTTCTTCCAGGCGTCGCTCTACTACGACTTCGTGCTGAAGCTCGTGCTGGTCGTGGGCGTCGCGTTCGTCCTTCCCGTGCTGCTCGTGCTGCTCGACCTCGTCGGGGTCGTGACCGCCCGGGACATCCTGAAGGGCTGGCGGATCGCCGTGGTCATCGCGGCGGCCTTCGCCGGCGTGGCGACCCCGGCTGCCGACGTGATCTCCATGTTCCTGCTCGCTGCCATCCTCGTCGTGCTGTACTTCGCGGCGGTCGGCGTGGCATTCCTGTTCGATCGCCGGCGGGCGAAGATCCTCGCCGCGGTCGAGTCGACCGTGTGACCGCGAGGAATCACCATGTACTTCGGACTCACCATCGAGAAGGTGGCTCTGCTCGCCCTCGTGGCCGGGCTGATCATCGGTCCCGAACGTCTGCCCTCCTACGCGCGAAAGCTCGCGGAGTTCGTCAAGTCGGCGCGCGGCTACGTGAAGTCGACGTCCGCTCGGCTCCGCGAGGAGATGGGCGAGGACTTCGACGACGTGGACTGGCAGAAGCTCGACCCGCGTCAGTACGATCCTCGGAGGATCATCCGGAGCGCTCTCCTGGAGGACCCGGCGCCCGCCCCGTCGGCATTCGCCGGCAAGGCCGCCACCGCCCGTACGGCGATCTCGCCGACAGCGGCATCTTCGACGACCATCAGCGACAGCGGGAAGCGACCTGAGAATGAGCCACAGAGTCTCGCATAGGCGTTCATGACTGCGTCGCTCACCCAGCTGGCCTTCGCCGACTCGACGTCCCCGCTGCCCGAGACGATCTACCAGCGCATCCTCGACGATCTGGTGACGCAGGCGATCGCACCCGGCGACCGGCTCACTGTCGACAGCCTCGCTCGCGACTACCAGGTCTCCCAGACGCCCATCCGGCAAGCGCTGACGAGGCTCGAGGGGGAGGGCCTCGTCGAGAAGCATCACCTCCGCGGCTATCGCGCCTGCGAGCGACTCAGCAGGCCGCAGTTCGAACAGCTGTTCGCGGTGCGGGCGATCCTCGAACGTGCCGCCGCCCAGTGGGCCGCTCTGCACGCGGGCACCGACGACGTCGATCGGCTGCAGGAGCTTCTGGAGCAGCTGCGCTCACCGAGCTCCCGCCCAGGCGACGCCGTGCGGTTGGATGCGCAGTTCCACGATGCGATCGCGCGGGCGAGCGGCAACGAGATCCTGTACGCGAATCTCTCGCGCCTGCATGTGCACCTGCACCTCGCGCGGGTGCAGCGCGAATCGCCGGCGACCGAAGAGGTTCACCAGGAGCACGAACTCATCGTGCAGGCGATCTCGTGGAAGGACCCGATCCTGGCGGAGGCGGCGATGTTCTCGCACATCGAGCGCTCCTGGGCCCGGCTGGACGGCGACATCTGAGGGACGGATTTCAGGAAGTTTCCCGTCCGCGGCCTGGCTTGAGGCCGTTTTC
>DATEOM010000546.1:0-2734 GCA_035274105.1 Microbacterium sp. | reverse complement strand
GACGCGATCCATCCGCCGCCGAGCACCGTCGCCACGTCGGAAGCCGGCCTGCGCACGACCTCCAGCGCGAACGCGGCCGCCGGCGCGGGGTCGAACGCGCGGTAGCCGTCGAACAGGTGACCGGCGAGCAGACCGCTGCCGGCGGTGACCTCGGTGACGGCCTGATCGGATGCCGTGAGCTCGAGGGATCCGGTTCCGCCGCCGTTGACGAACTCGAGCGGGGCGATGTCGCGCAACGACGCCACGATCGCGCCGCGGCGATCGAGAAGCTCGCCTGCCGATCGTCGCTGCATCCAGCGGATCATCGCATCCCCGGATCCGGTCGCATCGCCCTGACCCGCGATCTGGGCCTCGTACATCATCAGGCCGACGAGGCGGAACCCGGGGCGGGCGGCGATCGATCTCGCGAGTGCGGCCACCTCGGCGGCCTCGTGCACCGGCGAGCGGAGCACGCCGATGTGGCCGAGGGCGGGCGCCCGCCACGAGGCGTCGGCGTCGATGGCCACGCGGATCTCGGGCCTCGCACCGGGTGCGGCGACCGCGTCGACGAGGTCGAGCTGCGCCAGGTCGTCGACCATCAGCGTGATGCGCGACGCCGCCGTCTCGTCGGCGGCCAGCGCCGCGATCGCGGCGCGGTCGGCCGTCGGGTAGCCGAGCACGATGTCGTCCATGGTCTCCGCCAGCCAGAGCGCCTCGGGAAGAGTGAACGCGAGGACACCCTGGTAGCCGGGCAGCGCCAGCACCGCGTTCAGCACCTCGCGCACGCGGACGGACTTGCTGGCGACGCGGATCGGCACGCCGCCGGCGCGCACCACCAGGTCGAGGGCGTTGTACCGCAGGGCCTCCGCGTTGATCGCGGCGACCGGCCCGCTGACATCGGCCAGGGCATGGCTCATGGCGTCCCAATAGGACGCGGGGTGGTCCCACGGCTTCGTCGCCGTGGGCGTGGACAGCAGATCGAGACTCATACGGCTCGCTTCGGGCGCGTGCGCATCGCCCCAGCCTAGAGCGCTGGGAGCGGTCCCGACGACCGGCTGTGGATGGCCGCTCGCAGCCGCTCGCGCGAACGTGATCCTGGCACGTACCCCCGGTGGGATTCGAACCCACACTTGAGCGAGTTTAAGTCGCCTGCCTCTGCCGTTGGGCTACGGGGGCGGGGTGCGTTCCCCGGGAACGCGGATGCCGCAGGCTCATCTTCTCAGACGAGCCTGCGGCATCCTTCGAGATCAGTTCGCGGCGACCTTATCGGCGTCGGCAGCGGCCTTCGCCGGAGTCTTGCGCGCCGGAGCCTTCTTGGCGGGCGCAGCCGCCGGAGCGGCCTTCTCGGCGGGCGCCTCGACCGGCTGCGGCGGACGCGGGCGGGCGGCGAACTCTTCGAACACGTAGCGCGGGTTCTGCACCGTCGACAGGTTCACCATGTCGCGGCCGAGCCAGAAGTTGTTCCACCAGCCCCACAGCACGCGCCACTTGCGCTCCCACGACGGCATCGCCAGGCCGTGATAGCCGCGGTGCGCGAGCCACGCGATCCAGCCCTTCAGGGCGATGTTGCCCGACTGGAACACGCCGACCCAGAGGCCGAGGCCCGCGACGGCACCCAGGTTCTTGTGGATGTACTCGCGGGGCAGCTCGCCGCGGAGCACCGCGACCAGGTTCTTCGCGAGGAGCTTCGCCTGACGCACCGCGTGCTGCGCGTTGGGCACGCAGTAGCCGCCCACGCCGCCACCCGTGAGGTCGGGCACGGCCGACACGTCGCCGGCGGCCCACGCGCCCTCGACGACCTCGTCCTCGGTGCCGACGCGCAGGTCGGCGCGGGTGCGGATGCGGCCGCGCTCCTCGACGGGAAGGTCACCCCCGCGCACGACCGTGGGGTTCGCCATGACGCCGGCGGTCCAGATGATCAGGTCGCTGGGGATGGTCTCGCCGGTCGACAGCTCGATGTTGCCGCCGACGGCGCCGGTGACCTGCGTGTCGAGGTGCACCGAGGCGCCGCGCTTCGCGAGGTTCTTCAGCACCCACTCGCTCGTCTTCAGGGAGACCTCGGGCATGATGCGGCCCATCGCCTCGATGAGGTGGAAGTGCGTGTCGTCGAAGGTGAGCTGCGGATAGCTCTTGACCAGCGACGAGGCGAGCGAGCGCAGCTCGGCGAACACCTCGATGCCGGCGAAGCCGCCGCCGACCACGACGACGGTGAGCAGGCGGTCCCGTTCGGGACCGGCGGGCAGCGTCGACGCCTTGTCGAAGTTCGACATCAGCCTGTCGCGGATCGCGACGGCTTCTTCGATGGTCTTCAGTCCGATCGCGTTGTCGGCGATGCCGGGGATCGGGAAGGTGCGCGAGACGGCACCCGCGGTGACGACGATCTGGTCGTAGGCGAGCTCGTACGGCTCACCCGCGATCGGCGTGATGGTGGCGACCTTGTTCGCGTGGTTGATGCCGGTGACCTTGGCAGCCACCACGTTCGTCTTCTTCAGGTGACGACGCAGCGCGACGACCGAGTGGCGGGCTTCGATCGAGCCGGCGGCGACCTCGGGAAGGAACGGCTGGTAGGTCATGTAGGGAAGCGGGTCGACGATGGTCACGTCCGCCTCGCCCCTGCGCAGATGCTTCTCGAGCTTCCAGGCCGTGTAGAAGCCTGCGTATCCGCCACCGACGATGAGGATCTTGGGCACGGTGTTGGTCACGGTTTGGAGTACTCCTCCTGTGTCAGCGGCTCGGCGCGCGGGACGCCAATCGG
>DATEOM010000545.1:0-3139 GCA_035274105.1 Microbacterium sp. | reverse complement strand
CCGCGCGCGGATCAAGGCCGAGGCGTCCGACACGCTTGTTCCCGAGTCCGACGAGCACGAGGTCGACGTCGCGTGCCTGCTCATCGACGAGGCGCAGTTCCTCACCCGCGCGCAGGTCGACGATCTGCTGCGCATCGTCGTCTTCGACGGCGTGCCGGTGCTGGCGTACGGCATCCGCACCGACTTCCAGACGCAGGCGTTCCCCGGTTCGGCGCGGCTGCTCGAGCTCGCCCACAGCCTCGAAGAGCTGAAGACCATCTGCCGGTGCGGGCGCAAGGCGCTCTTCAACGCCCGCCTCGTCGGCGGGCGGTTCGTGTTCGACGGCGACCAGGTCGCGATCGACGAGCTCACCGCCGACCGCGTCACGTACGAGTCGCTCTGCGCCGAGGACTACCTGCGCGCGTCGGGCGGTCGCCTGGAGTGACGGCGGTTCCGGTGCGGCGGCGGGGCGTCAGGCCGTCTCGGCTGTGCGCCCGCGTCGTCGGGGGAGCGGGAGGAGCATCGACGTCGTGCGCTGGTACTCCCGGTAGGCCGGGTACTTCGACGCCGAGATCGACTCCGTGAACACCGTGGAACCGATGAACAGGACCGTCAGCAGCGCCGCGCCCGCGATCGTCCAGTTCAGCCAGCTCCCGCCGTCCGCGACGAGTGCCGCCGCACCGAGCGCGTAGAAGGCCCACCACTGCGCCTGCTCGAAGAAGAAGTTCGGGTGCCGGCTGTGCGCGAACAGCCCCGTGGTGACGAAGCCGGGTTCGAGGGTGCCGCCCGCGGCCGCCTTGGCCTGGTGGAACGCCCACTGCTGCTGATCTGCGACGGTCTCGCCGACCAGGAATGCGGCGAACAGCGCCGCGAACGCGGCATCCCATCCGGTGAACGGCACGGGATGCTGCCACGCGATGTACGCCGGAAGCGAGATGAGCACGAGCAGCGCGCTCTGGAAGAGCACGATGAAGAAGAAGTTGAACAGCTGGAACTGCCAGCGCCTCATACGACCGCGCAGGATCGCCCACCGGTAGTCCTCCATCCCGGTGTAGCCGCCCTTGCGCGCGAAGTTGAACGTCAGCCGCGCGCCCCAGGCCGTGACGAGGAGCGCCATCACGACGAGTCGCGTCGCATCGACGCCTGCGATGAGCGCGGCGACGGCGAAGATCCACACGTAGACGACCGGGACGATCGACCACAGTCGGTCGATCCAGGACGTCTCATTCGTGACGAGCGAGGTGATCCAGCAGAACGCGGCAGCGACGCCCGCGACGATGAGGACGAGCAGGAGGGGGTCCATGGGCTCAGCGTAGTGCTCCGCGCGGACACGCGAGGTTATGCGGTTGCCTGTGGTCCGACCACACGCTATCGTGGTCTGACCACACCGAGCCCTTCAAAGACGGAGGGCGCCGGATCCGACATCGACGAGGAGATCCGTGGCAGACACCCCGACTCCGCCCGCGCTCGCGCCCGCACGCGCGTGGCGCGTCGTCCTCGAGAAGATCGAGACCGACCTGCTCGACGGCACCCTCACGCCCGGTGACCGGCTCGCCCCCGAGCGCGAGCTCGCCGCCACCCTCGGCGTGGGGCGCTCCAGCGTCCGCGAGGCGCTGCGCGTTCTCGAGGTGATGGGACTGATCCGCACCGGCACCGGGTCCGGGCCGACCTCCGGTGCCATCATCATCGCGACGCCTCAGGGCGGCATGTCGGCGCTGCTGCGCCTGCAGGTCGCCGCGCAGGGGTTCCCGTTCGATGACGTCGTCGCCACGCGCCTCGTGCTCGAGTCGGCCGTCGTCGACGCCCTCGCCGCCGACCCGGCGCGCTCGACCTCCCAGGCGCGGGAGGTGCTCGACGCGATGGACGCCGACGACCTCACCGCCCCCGAATTCCTCGCCCTCGACGCGCAGTTGCACCTCGCCCTCGCCGAGGCGTCGGGCAACGTCGTCATCGCGGCGATGATGGCAGGCCTGCGCACGGCGATCGAGTCGTACGTGCAGGCGGGCGCGGCAGCCATCTCGGAATGGGATGCTGCGGCCCAGCGCCTGCGCCACGAGCATCACGCGATCCTCGACGCCGTCGACGGGGGCGACCCCGCGCTCGCCCGCACGCTCGTCCACGACCACATCATCGGCTACTACGCGGCGGCGGGTCTCGCCCGCTCGACCGCTGCACGCACCCAGATCTGACCCATCGGAGAGGTATTCATGGTCACCCGGCAGTTCCCCAACCCCAAGGAGCTCCTCGAGCTCATGCAGTTCAAGAAGCCCGAGCTCGACGGCAGGAAGCGCCGTCTCGAGTCCGCGCTCACGATCTACGACCTGCGCGATATCGCGAAGCGCCGCACACCGAAGGCCGCCTTCGATTACACCGACGGCGCGGCCGAGGGCGAGCTGTCGCTCTCCCGCGCCCGTCAGGCGTTCGAGGACATCGAGTTCCACCCCGACGTGCTGCGCCCCGCTGAGAACGTCGACCTGTCGACCGAGATCCTGGGCGGCCCCTCGGCGATGCCGTTCGGCATCGCGCCGACCGGCTTCACCCGTCTCATGCAGACCGAGGGCGAGATCGCCGGTGCCGGCGCGGCCGGCGCCGCCGGCATCCCGTTCACGCTCTCGACGCTCGGCACGACGTCGATCGAGGGCGTGAAGGCGGCGAATCCGAACGGTCGCAACTGGTTCCAGCTGTACGTCATGCGCGACCGCGAGATCTCGTACGGCCTCGCCCGCCGTGCGGCCGAGGCGGGCTTCGACACGCTGCAGTTCACGGTCGACACGCCGGTCGCCGGCGCGCGCCTGCGCGACAAGCGCAACGGCTTCTCGATCCCGCCGCAGCTCACGCTCGGCACGATCGTCAACGCCATCCCGCGGCCGTGGTGGTGGTACGACTTCCTCACCACCCCCAAGCTCGAGTTCGCGTCGCTCTCGACGACCGGCGGCACCGTCGGCGAGCTGCTCAACTCGGCGATGGACCCGACCATCAGCTACGACGATCTCGCGATCATCCGCGAGATCTGGCCGGGCAAGATCGTGATCAAGGGCGTGCAGAACGTCGCCGACTCGAAGCGGCTCATCGACGCGGGCGTCGACGGCATCATCCTGTCGAACCACGGCGGCCGTCAGCTGGACCGCGCCCCGATCCCGTTCCGCCTCCTGCCCGAGGT
>DATEOM010000544.1:0-16458 GCA_035274105.1 Microbacterium sp. | reverse complement strand
CCAGCCCGATCAGCCGATCGGGTGCGGCAGCGACATGTTCCGCCACGAGCCGATTGGTCTCGAACGCGATCCACATCGCGAGGCCGTCCTCGGCCCAGGGGTAGAAGTGGTTGGGCGAGACGCTCACCCATTGCACATCCACACTCTGCTGGTCCATCGCATCCAGCCGCGCCGACACATCCGTGAGCCGGGGGATGCGGGCGCCGACCATCGGTCCCGAGATCCCCTGACTCTCCGCGCCGTTGCGCCGCAGATCCAACGCGGCCGCCTCGGCCACCTGCAGGGGAGCGCTCTTCTCCACCTCGGCGTGCAGTTGCGGGAGGAGAAGGTGCGCATGCACGTCCGTGACGCGCATCAGGCCGGCTGCGCCATCTGCTGCGAGACGCTGAAGATCAGACTGCCCGCGTCGGCATCGCGATCGCCGTCGAGCTGCCACTGGCCCAGCTGAACGGAGGCGTCGACCACGGTCTTCGCCCGGGGCAGCCGACGACCGTGGAAGTCATCCCACAGCTGCTCGTCGACGGCGTCGCGCGCCACCAGCAGTTCGGTCAGCACGAGGGCATCCTCGAGGCCCTGGGCCGCGCCCTGCGCGATCGTCGGAGGGCACGAGTGCGCGGCGTCTCCGATGATGACGACCCTGCCCCGGTTCCAGGGGCCTTCGACGAGATGGTGCGTGAACCACGTGTAGTGCGCTGTCGCGCCTGCAGCCAGGTCGTCGCGGATCGAGTTCCACGGGCCGTCGTACGCGCGCGAGGTCTCGAGCATGATCTCGGTGGCCTCGGCCGACGAGACGCCGAACCGGTCCTGCGCCTTCTCGACAAGGATCGCGTACATAGAATCCTCGCCGGTCGGGGTGTAGCCCGCGATGAGGGCCGGGCCGCCGTAGTAGAGCTCGGTGCGCTCGACATCGGCGGGACGCGAGACGAACGCCCGCCAGATGCCCATGCCCGTCGGCTCGGGCTTCGTGTCGATGCCGATGAGCTGCCGGACCGTTGAATGCAGCCCGTCCGCTCCGATGACGAGGTCGTAGACGCCCGCGAGCTTCTCGTTCACGAAGACCTCCACGCCCTCGGCCGTCTCGGTCAGATCCGTCACTTTCGACTCGAAGTGCATCTTCGCTCCGGCGGCCTCCGAGTGCGCGAAGAGGATCCGGGCGAGTTCAGGGCGGGGCATCCCCATTCCGGACGGGTAGTCGGGGCCGCCGGTCTTGACGTCGGGAAGCGACGCCACGATGGGCGCGCCCGGACCGGGGGCGCGCAGGTTGAGCCCCTCGAACGGGTAGCCGGCGGCACGGATGTCATCCCACGCGCCGAGCGCGTCGAACGCGCGCAGAGCATTGCCCTGCAGCGAGATCCCGGAGCCGAGGGCGGTGAGGCCGGGCTTGACTTCGTAGACGTCGACATCGACGCCCGCCTTGGCGAGCTGGATGGCGGCGGCGAGGCCGGCCACTCCGCTACCTGCGATGGCGACGCGCGTCACTGCGGTCATTTGTCTCTCCTTCGAGTTGTGGATGGGGTGGATCACGGGTCAGAGGGTGGCGACCGGATTGATCGGCGAGCCGACGGCCCCCGTGATCGCCAGCGGCGGCGCCGAGAGGAGGAAGTCCCAACGACCGAGGTCGGCGCAGGCGTGCGCGAGCTCTTCGAGGTCCCACATCTCGCCGATCGTGAGCCCGATGTGCGGGATCACCACCTGGTGCAGGGGCTGGAAGGCGTCGTCGAACTCGTTGGGCCGCACTTCGAAGCCCCAGGTGTCGGTGGCGATGGCGGCGATCTCGGTGCGGTGCAGCCAGCCGGCGGTGGTGAAGGACAGCCCGGCGGCGGGTCCTCCCGCGTAGCCCTGCCATCCCTCGCGTGCGACGCGGGAGTAGCGTCCGGTGCGCACCAGCACGATGTCACCGCGGCCCACCCGGCTCGAGGGGCCCTGCGCCATGATGCACGACTCCAGATCCGCGGCCGTGATGGCGTATCCGTCGGGTAGTTCGCCGGTGTCGGGTTCGAGGTGGTGTGCGACATCGAGGAGCACGCCGCGCGACACGACGACGCCCGCGGCATGTTGGATGCCCGTCACCTTGTCGCCCTCGCTGGTGACGACATCCCCGGCCCGGCGGCCATTCCATGCGATCCCGTGATCGAAGATGTGGCCGAGACCGTCCCACTGGGTGGAGCACTGCAAGGGCATCGCGATCACGTCGTCGGCGCCGCCGATCCCGTGCGGCAACCCCTGGATCCCGCGCTCGGCCTCGAGTCCCGTGTCGGTCATCGTATGCACGGGGTTGGTGCGCCGCCGCCAGCCGTTCTGCGGCCCGTCTGTGTCGAACGGCTGCGAGAGCGAGATGACGCGCCCCTCGGTCACAAGCTTCGCGGCCTCGACGCGCTTGGCGGGCTCGATGAAGTTGAGCGTGCCGAGCACGTCGTCGTCACCCCATCGGCCCCAGTTGCGGAACGCCGTCGCGGAGGCGGCGACGGCGTCTTCCGGTCGCGTTCGGTCGAGTTCGCGGGGGTCCTCGGTCGGCGTGCTGACGGCGCCGGAGGGCGAGCTCATTGCGCGACCTCGGCGACGCAGCGCACGACCTGGGTGCCGAGACCGGCGATGGTGCCGGTCATGACGTCACCGTCACGGAGAAATCGCTTCCAGTGCTGCCCGTTGCCAGCAGGACTGCCGGTGAGGAGCAGATCCCCCGGGAGCAGTCGCTGCGTCTGCGAGGCGCCCGCGATGAGTGCGGGAATGTCGAAGAGCAGGTCGCTGGTGGAGGCATCTTGCATCACCTGCCCGTTGAGCTCGAGTCGCACGCCGACGTTCGACGCGTCGATGAAGGGCGCGGGCACGAGGAACGGCCCGGTCGGCAGGAAGCCAGGCGAGTTCTTCGATCGGTACCAGTCGGTGCCGATCTCTTTCATGTCCTTGCGGAAGACGAGGTCGCGCGTCGTGACGTCGTTGACGATCGTGTACCCGGCGACGTGGGTCAAGGCGTCCTCGCGCGAGACGCGGAACGCCTCGCGGCCGATCACCACGGCAAGTTCGAGCTCCCAGTCGTGAACTTGGCTGCTGGCGGGGAGGACAAGAGGAGTGTCGTCGCCGACGACGCAGGAGGGCAGGCCGATGAAGAAGTAAGGCTCGCCGTTCGCGCGGCGATCGTCCATGAGTTTCGCCGCGTACTCGCGGGCATCGGGACGGGGGTTGTCCGGATCGGGTGTGAGCCCCGCGACCACGAGTTCGATCACGTGCTCGCGATAGTTCGCCCCGGTCTGCAGCACCTGCCTTGGCTCCACCGGCGCGATGAGGACGACGGAGTCCAGCGACTCCCACGGACCGTCCGACGCGGCGATGCCGGCCAGCCGCGGCCAGTCCGGTGCGGCGAGGAACGCGTTCAGGTCGTCGGCGCCCAGTTCCTGGGAGTCGAGCGGGCGAATGCTCTCGCCTGCGACCAGGCCGAGGCGGATGGCGCCGTCCTGGCGGTAGCGGGCGAGAGCGAAGGGTGCGGAAGTGCGCCGCAGCGTCATGAATCCTCCTCGAGTCTGACGGGTGAGACGCGGGTGGCCGGGGTCGTTCCGGCCACCCGCAGTGGCGATCAGCCCTGGCCGTGCTTGGCGTACGGGTTGAACAGGGCGTCCTTGATCTCGTCGGGCACGCCCTCCTCCGTCGCCGACGGGCCGTCGGCGGGCGGGAACGACTCGATCATCGACATCGGCATAGCGCTGTTGCGGTAGATATTGTTCGACCCGAGTGAAGGCTTCCAGGTGTTGGGCTCCCAGTCGGGCACGTAATTGCGGTAGCCGCCGGTGTTCAGCTCGATCCGCAGCGTCGACGGCTCGCGGTAGTACAGGAACGTCTGCTCGCCGATACCGTGGATAGACGGGCCGTACTCGATGGGGATGTCGTTCTCGAGCAGCGTGTCGGCCGCGATGAGCAGTTCCTCGTGCGTGTCGACCCAGAACGCGTAGTGGCCGACGCGGCCGGGGCGGGTCGAACCGTCTAGCACCACGCCGAGGTCGTGCGACTTCTCGTTGGTGGTCAGGACTGAGAACACCGAGATCGGCGCCTCGTCGAGCACCGTGCGCGCCATGATGCGGAAACCGAGGACGTCTCGATACCACTTGGCGAAGCCGTCGACGTCGCTGGCTGCGACGGTCACGTGGTCGAGCTGGCGCGGCGCACCCGCGATCTTCGAACGCTTCTCGGGGCGATCCGGATAGATGGATGCCGTGTGCCCGGGCGCCTGGTGACGCTCCACATCCCAGTGCAGCGTCATGTTGTGACCCCACGGGCCGGTGAACCGCGCAGCACGGCCGATCTTGAAGCCGTCGAACCACTCCACCTCGACGCCGGCGGCCTCGACCCGCGCGACAGCAGCCGCGAGATCCTCGGCGCTGGAAGCGCGCCATCCCATCGTCACGAGCGAGGGCTCGTCGCCCGGCGCGACGACGACCGAGAATGCGTAGTAGTCGCCCCAGCAGCGCAGATAGACCCGGCCGTTCTCGCGAGCGACCTCGGTCAGACCGACGTGCGTCTTGTAGAAGTCGACGGAGGCTTCGACGTCGGGAGCAGTGATCTCGACGAATGAGAGGTGGGAGAGCAGCTTTGTCATCATTGACCCTTTCGATAACGGCTTTGTCAGTGGCTCACCATTCACTATCCGTCTCCGATAGCTATTGGGAACCGCGAGCTTCGGGATCGCCACTATCGGAATCGCTGATAGTTCTCGAACGCCGGAACAAGTGCACGGTCGGGCCGCTATCGTCGCGGTCATGGTTTATCCAGGCTTGGAAGACAGGGTCGTCGTCATCACCGGGGCGGCGCGGGGTCAGGGACTGCGTGAGGCGCTGCTGATCGCGGAATCCGGGGCGCGGGTTCTGGCCACGGACATCGACGAAGATGCGCCCGCTGACCTGCTGGTGGAAGGCATCACCTACCGTCGCCTGAACGTGGCGGACGAGGGGCAGTGGGCGGCGCTCGCCCGGGAGCTGCGCGCGATGAGCGAACCGATCCGCGGTTTGGTGAACAACGCGGGTATCACCCACCGTGCCCGCCTCGGTGCGACGGCACGCGAAGATTGGGATCGCGTCCTCGCAGTGAACGTCACGGGATCGATGCTGGGAATCCAGGCGCTCGCACCACTGATGGCCGAAGGGTCATCGATCGTGAACATCGGCTCGGCGGCAGGGCTCACCGCTCACTACACCGCGGCATACACGACGTCGAAGTGGGCACTGCGGGGTCTGACGCACGTCGCGGCTACCGAGTTCGGCCCGCGCGGGATCCGTGTCAACATCGTGCACCCCGGGTTCATCGAGACGCCGATGACAGCGAACGCCCCGGCGGAGATGCGCGCTGCGCAGCTCGAACTGACGCCGATGGAGCGATTGGGCGGCGCGGAGGAGGTCGCGCATGTCGTCGCATTCCTGCTGTCGGATGCGGCGGCCTACGTCTCCGGCGCAGAGATCCCCGTCGATGGTGCGTTCACTTCGTCATCGGGGGTGAAGTACATGGCAGATCGGATCGCAGCGACCCACCGATCCGGCTGAGCTCTGACGGTCGCAGCGGCGCCGCTGCCGCTTCGCTCCGCATTCAGGCCGTCGGCGTGTTCGAGTCGCGTTGGAGGTCACGTCTGAGCTCGCGACCGGCGGTGACGAACACCTGCCGCATCCACTCGTGGCTCGGATCGTTCCGATGCATCGGGTGCCACCACAGGGCGTTCGACAACGGGGTCGCGTCGTATGGCGGTTTATGGATCGCGACGCCGGCGAGCTGCCGCACGATCCGCGCGATGCCGCGCTGCACCATCGCCAGCCGGTTCGTGCCGATCACGAACTGCGGGATCGCGAGGAAGCTCTCCGCGACGACCTCGACATCCGGTTCGACGCCGAGTTGCTGAAGCTGCCGGATCGCGGAAGTGAACGCCGTGCGGGTCTGATAGCTGAGCACCCAGCTTGCCGTGGTGAGGTCCTCGAAGGTCAGTTCTCGGGCGCCGGCTGGGTTGTCGGCCGAGGACACGATCACCCATTCGTCGCGCCACACATCGGTGAAGGGAAGGTCGTTCAGAAAGCCGTGGGGGAGGACGATCCCATCGACTGAGCGGAGGCGTTCGGCGGCGTCGTCAATCACGGCGGGACTGTGGAGGAGGAATCTGAATCGGACCGACGGGGCCGTCTCGTGGGCGAGTCGTGCGACGATCGGGGCGATTGTCGCCAGTCCGTAGTCCGACATGTAGATCGAGAACTCCCGTGAGGATTCTCCGGGGTCCCACCCGGACTCGATCTCGAAGACTCGGCGGGCGCCTTCCAGGACGCTCGTCACATGTTCCGACAGGAGTACCGCCAGTGGGGTGAGCTCGTACGAATTTCCATGTCGCGCGAGGAGTTGGTCCCCGAAGTGCGTCCGGAGCCGGGCCAGCGACGCGCTGAGCGAGGGCTGGCTCAGGTGGAGCCGTTGCGCGGCACGGCTCACATTTCGCTCGGTCAGCAGCGCGTCGAGCGCGACGAGGAGGTTGAGGTCCAGTCGTGAGAGCGGCGCCTTTGAGTCCACTGACACCTCCTTGGGAACGGATTGGTATCAGTCAGAACTATAGGACCCAGGCATCCTCAGTCCTGGACCGATTGCTCCGCATCCGAGTCAGACTGCACCGAATCCAGGAGCGTCAGGCTGAGCACGTTTCCTGCGTCGAGCGCCAGCCGCTTGATGGGCAGCCCGCCGATCATCAGGCGGGCCGTCGGGTCGCTGATGAGGCCGATGGTGTTGCCGATGCGATCGAGCTGTTGCACGCGGGCGAACAGCAGCGGGCCGACGCGCGGGTGATCGAGCCACTCGGATAGCGTGTGGTCCGGGGTGAGTATGGTCGGGCCGCCTGCCGCCTCCACCGACACCTCGACGGTCGCGACGATGTCGCGCGAGGACTTCGCGAAGGAAAACGACGCCGATCCAGCGTCCGTCACCCATCCGCGTGTGGTGTCCCACCGAGCGAACGCGCGCTCGTCGATCTCGACCGCGAGCGTCTGGCTCTCGCCCGGCTCGAGCTGAGCCGAGGCGAACCCGACCAGTTCGCGCGGCGGGCGCGGAATGTCTGCCGCCGGCGCGGTCGCGTAGACCTGCACGAGCTCCCGCGCGGGCGCCGACCCGGTGTTCTGTACCTCTATGGTGGCCGACCATCCACGTGGCGTACGCTCCACCGCCGGAGCTCTGTACGCGAACTCTGTGTAGGTGAGCCCATGGCCGAAGGGGTACGCCACGTCGCGCCCGAGCTCGTCGTAGCCGCGGTAGCCGACGAAGATGTCCTCACCATATACACCCGAACCGACGGCGCCGGGAAACGACAGGAAGCTCGGTCCGTCGCGGAGGTCCAGCGGAAAGGTCTCGGTCAGGCGACCTGAGGGCGAGACCGCACCGGTGAGCAGGCGCGCGAGGGCGCGGCTGACGCCTTGACCGGCGAGCCCGGCGAACAGGATCGCGGCGACGCTCGTCCGCCACGACTCCAGATCCACGACGCCTCCGGCGATCAGCACCACCACCACCGGAGTCGAGCCTCCCGCCAGGCGCTCCACCAGCTCGCGCTGACCGCGCGGCAGGGCGAGCGTGGTGCGATCGAACCCTTCGCTCTCGGCATCCTCCGGCAGGCCGACCACGACCACCGCGACATCGGCAGCCGCAGCGACGGCGGCAGCTTCGTCGGCCAGGGCTGCATCGGCACCGTCGCCTTCCAGCAGATAGCCGCGCGCTGCGCTCACGGGTCCGCGATGCAGAGCTCGCAACTCTTCCCAGATGGCGGCGGGAGTTCGGCGGGCGTTGACACCCGCGCTGCCTGCACCCTGGAAGCGGGGCTCGTAACCGAGCGCGCCGATGACCGCCACCGATGCGTGAGGCGACAGCGGAAGCGTGGAGTCCACGTTGCTCAGCAGGACGGCCGCCCGCTCCGCGGCCTCCTGCGCCAGTGCTTCTGCGTCGTCGTCGGCGAGGGGGGCCCGAGAGTCGGCGGCTCGGGCGGCTCGTCGGCGCGCCAGTCTCGCAATGCGACCAGCGGATTCGCGCACCATCGCCTCAGGCACGCGTCCGTCGCCGACAGCTTCGACCACGAGGGCGTCCGATGCCCCGGAACTCGAGGGCATCTCGAGGTCGAGACCGGCCGTGAGTGCGTCGACCCGGTCGTCCACCGCACCCCAGTCCGAGACGACGACGCCCTTGAACCCCCACTCGTCCCGCAGCACCGTGCGCAGCAGCCACGGGTTCTGCGTCGCGTACACGCCGTTGATCCGGTTGTATGCTGCCATGACCACCTCGGGCTGCGCCGCGGTGACGACGCGCTCGAACGCCCGCAGGTAGACCTCCCTCAGTGCGCGTTCGCTAACGTCGGCGCTCACGCGCATCCGGTCAGTCTCCTGATTGTTGGCGGCGAAGTGCTTCACGCATGCGGCGACGTCGGCCGACTGCGTGCCGTGCACGAACGCCGTGGCGAGTTCGCCGGTGAGGTGCGGGTCCTCCGAGAAGTACTCGAAGTTGCGTCCGCCCAGAGGAGATCGCTTGAGGTTCATCCCCGGCGACAGCAGGATCCCTGCGCCGGCGGCGCGCGCGTCAAGCGCGATCGCGTGGGCGACTCGGCCGACGAGTTCGGGGTCCCATGTCGCAGCCATCGCCGACAGCGTGGGATAGCAGGTCGCCGCGACCTTGCCCGCGAAGTTCGGGAGGTTCATCGCCAGCCCGTTCGATCCGTCGGTCATCCGCAGCCCCGGCACGTCGTGCTCGGGCAGGGATGTGGTCGTGTCCATGTCGGCGCCAGACAGCAGGCTCGCCGCCTGCGCGAGGCTCAATTCCGCGACATCGCGATCATCGTTCATGATCACACCACTCCCGCCTCGATCATCTGCAGTCGTTCCTCGGGATTGTGGATGTTCCACCGGCGTGGTCGCGCCGGGTCGTCGCTCGCGGAGCGATACGGGGCGGTGAAGCGGTGCATGCCCTCACCGACCTCCACGGGCGGGCCGCCAGGCAGGTCGACGACAGCCGTCACCGCCGCCGGGACCTCGATGTCCACCGTGAGGCTCTCGCCGTCGCGAGACCATTCGACCGCAATCCGTCCGTGGGGTGACAGATGTGCGGTGGACGCTCTCCGCAGTCCGCCGCCCGGCCGTGGGGCAACACGCACACGGGACCACCCGGCATCGACCAGTTCGAGCCCGCCGACCACGCGGTGCAGGAAGTCGACGACCGCGCCGAGGGCGTAGTGGTTGAATGACGTCATCTCACCAGGGTTGACGCTGCCGTCGGCGAGCAGGCTGTCCCACCGCTCCCACACGGTCGTGGCACCCATCGTGACGGGGTACAGCCACGAGGGCGCTTCCTGCCGCATGAGCAGGTGGTACGCCGTGTCGAGGTGCCCTGTCGAGGCGAGCGCGTCGCACACGAGCGGGGTGCCGACGAATCCCGTCTGGATCAGGTGGTCGCCCTCACGGACCAGCTCGGCAAGACGGGCGCCGGCCGCGGAGCGCTGATCCTCGTCTTCGAGCAGGTCGAACACGAGCGCGATCGCCAGCGCGGTGACGGTGTCGCTGACAACGAGGCCGGCGGGGGAGACGTAGTGGCGGCGGAAGGATGCCTCGGCGCGAGCGGCGACCGCGCCGAGCCGGGCCTCGGTCTCGTGCTCGGCGAGCAGGGCTGCGGTCTGCGCTGTCAAGCGCGCGGTGCGCGCGTGGTAGGCAGTCGCCACCAGTCGCGGATCCGTGCGCGAGTCGCCAGGTCGGTCCGGCGGTGCAGCGGGGTCGAGCCAGTCACCCAGCTGGAAGCCGGAGCTCCAGTGTCCAGTGCCTGCCGTGAGTTCGTGCACCTGGTCGACCCACGCGACCATGCTCTCGAACTGGGCGCACAGTATGTTGAGGTCGCCGGTGCTGCGGTACAGCTCCCAGGGGACGATCACGGCCGCGTCTCCCCACGCTGCCGCAGGGTCGCTGGGGAAGCCGCACTCGAGCCAGGGGTGGAAGTTCATCACCGAGCCGAACTCGCGCTGCTCTGCGGCGAGGTCCTTGAGCCAGTTCTGCAGCACGCCGGCGCAGTCGTAGAGGTACGCGGCCGCCGGCGCGAAGACCTGGATGTCGCCGCTCCAGCCGAGACGCTCGTCACGCTGGGGGCAATCCGTCGGGAGATCTACGAAGTTGTCCCGCATGCTCCAGACGACGTTCTCGTGGAATCGGTTCAAGAGCGGATCGTCGGATTCGAACCAGCCGGAACGAACCATGTCGGAGTGCACGACGAGTGCTTGCGCTGTCAGCAGGTCCGCGGGATCAGCGAGTCCGCGGACCTCGGCATACCGGAAACCGTGGAGGGCGAATCGCGGAGTCCAATCGACCACTCCTTCGATGGCGGGAGTGAACGAGTCGACGCTGGTGGCGGACCGCAACGGCCGCGTCGACAGCTCCCCGTGCTCAAGGACCTCCGCGTGATGCAGCTCGACGGTCTGCTCGAATCGACCGTTGAAAGAGACTCGCACCTTTCCCGCGATGTTCTGCCCGAAGTCCAGACGGATCCTGCCGTCCGGGCGGCTCTCCACCGCGATGGGCTCCAGAGTTTCGACGACGCGCACGGGCGGGCCCGTGGGGGCCTCGAGTTGCGCGGTGAATCGGTGGGACCCGAGCACGACTGCCGCGGTCCACGCGCTCGCATCGAATGCAGAAGTGGACCAGCCCTGCTGGGCGAGCGCCGCGTCGTGGGACTCACCTTCGTACAGGCCCGTCGCAACGATGGGTGAGAACGACCATCTCCAGCGCAGCGGCACCACGCGGCGTCCGAGATCGTCCTCGAGCTCGACCTGGAGCCGGATCGACACATCGCTGCCGTACACGTCCCACAAGCCGCCGTTGAACCCGATGCGGCCGCGGTACCAGCCGTCGGCAAGCCACACGCCTACGACGTTCGTCCCTGCGCCGACGTAGTCCGCGGCGTCGTCGGTGCGATATCGGATGCGGTGGCCGTAACTGCTCCACCCGGGTGAGAGGATCTCATCGCCCAGCGCTCGGCCGTTCAGCTCGAGGTCGTAGACGCCGTGCGCAGTCGAGTAGATCCGAGCCGCCCGAACTTCGCCGACAGCCTCGAACTCGGCCCGGAGGAGGTACGCGGGGCGAGGTCGGTCGCGGCCGGCGTGGTTCGACGGCGTCACCCACTCGGCCTCCCAGTCGGAGGTCTCCAGCAGGCCAGCCTCGACGGTAAGCGGTTCGCTCCACGATCCGGGCCCTTCAGACTCGCTCGTCCACGTGCGGATACGGACGGCCGCGCGTTCGCGGGATGAAAGGGGGCGGAAGGGCCAGGAGCGGAACGTCGACTCGGGATCGCCGATGCGTCCGGATGTCTGGGTCTGCTCACCGGAGAACGTGGTCTCGATCTCGTAGGCGATCTGCCCCTCGGCCAGCCAGCTCAGTCGAGGTGTCGGCGTGCCGATCCCCAGGGGCCGGTCGAGATGCTCGGCGCGGATTCCGTGGGGCGTCATCCCTTGACCGATCCCGCTGTGAGGCCCTTCATGACCCGCTGGTTCAGGAACAGGTAGATGACGAGAGTTCCGATGACGTTGATGGAGATCGCCGCGAAGGTGGGGCCGTATTGGATTTGACCGAACTGGCCGGTGAAGTTGAGCAGGCCGACCTGGATCGTTCGCAGCTCGTCGTTGGTGGTGAACGTGAGCGCGATGAGCAGGTCGTTCCAGATGAAGAAGAACTGCACAAGCGCCACTGTGAACACCGCGTTGCGAACCAGCGGGAACGCGATCGAGAAGAAGGTGCGGTAGATGCTTGCTCCGTCGAGCGTCGCTGCCTCGAAGACCTCTCGCGGCACTCCACGGAAATAGGTGGCCATCATGAACACCGTCAACGGCAATCCGATGGCCGTGTACGTGATGATGAGCGGCCACAGCGTGCCCGTGAGTCCCGCGCGGAAGTACATCGTGAACAGCGGCAGCAGGATCATCTGTCCCGGGATCATGATGCCGGCCAGGAAGGCGAGAAGCACCGGACCGCGGCCCTTCCATACCATGACCTCGAGGGCGAATCCGGCTGCGACGCCGATCGTGATGGTGAGGAACAGCGACGGGAAGACGGCGAGGATGCTGTTGCGGATATAGGTGCCGAGGTTGCCCGTGGTCCACGCCTCGACGTAGTTCGAGAAGTTGGTCCAGTCCTCCGGCAGCGCCCAAGTGGGGTTGTTGAGGAACTCCTCCTGGGTCTTGAGCGACCCGGTGAGCATCCAGAACAGCGGGTAGACGACGGCGATCAGGAGGACGCCGATGACGATCCACATCGGAACACGGCGGAGGCCGCGGAGGAGCCGGCTGGGGCCCGAGCCGGGGTCGGTGCTCCGGTGTGATTCGGTGATGCTCGGGCGTGGTTCGGTGGTGGTGGTCATGGCTCAGCCCTTGGTGAGGTCGCGACGGTTGGACTGGAAGATGAAGATCGTCACCAGGAGGCAGAGGACCGTCAGGAGAAGTGCGATGGAGCTGCCGTAGCCGTACTCGCCGTAGGTGAACGACGTCTGGAACATGTACAGGGTGAGCGGGGTGGTGCTGTTGCCTGGCCCACCGCCTGTCAGCGCAAGGATGGAGTCGAAGACCTTGAGTGTTCCGTTGATGCTGAAGATGATCGACGACAGCAGGACCGGCAGCGACAGCGGAATCACGATGTGCCACACCAGGCGGAATCCGGACGCGCCGTCGAGACGTGCCGACTCGAAAAGGTCCTCGGGGATGTCGACCAGACCCGCATAAAGGAGGACCGCGTAGAAGCCCATGGACCTCCAGAGGTCCATCATGATGATCACCCAGAACGCCGTGTCAGGAGACGCGAACCAGTCGACGGAGGCCATTCCGAAGACGTTGAGCACGTCGTTGACCAGGCCCTGTACGGGGGCGATCTTGAAGAGCTCCTGGAAGAGCAGCGCGACGGCGACCGTGGGCAGCACGACGGGGAAGAACGCGAGTGTGCGGATCGTTCCCGACGCCTTGCGCAGCCAGAACACGTACATGAGCGCGAGGGCGTAACCAAACGCCACTTGGAGGATGGTCAGCACGATGGCGTACTTGATCGTGAACTGCAGCGCGTAGCCGACCTTGGGGTCGTTGAAGAGTTCGATGATGTTGTCGAACCCGACGAACGTAAAGCCGATTATCGGGTTGCCTTCGAACACCGTGTAGCCGAGCGACCAGAAGATGGGCACCAGCATGACCAGGGTGTAGACCAGCAGGGCGGGGCCCAAGAGAACGGTTATGGCGCGCCAGTCGCCGAGTACGCGATTCACGTGAGTAGTGCTTTCGGGTTGAGGCGGGGCCGCGGCCGGGCAACTTGAGGGTCACCCGGCCGCGGCGTTGGGGGGAATTACTGGATGTCCGCCTGGACGGCTTCCATGAACTGCTCCGGCGACATCTCACCGGTCACCAGCAGCGACGCGTTCGACTGGCTGGTGGTTGCGGCCTTCGCGTTGAACAGCGCCTCGAACCAGAGCACACTCTGCTCGGTGTCGGCGATCTTCTCCTGCACGAGGTTGGTCAGCGGGGGCAGACCCTCGACCGGCTGGTTGGTGGCGAAGCCGGTGATGACACCCTGCTCCTTCAAGGACTCCGAACCGAAGTTCTCAGCGATGCACGTGAGCCACGCTGCGGTGTCATCGTTGTAGGCCGCCTTCGACATCGCGAGGGGGACACCGACGTTGGCGGCGAGTTGGTCGCTGCTGCCGGCGCCGCCCTCGACGTCCGGGAACGGGATGAACCCGATGTTCTCCTCGCCGATCTGGTTCTGGGCGGGGTCGTTGAAGTTCGCGAGGATCCAGCTGCCCATGTAGAACATGCCCGCCTGGCCCGTCAGGAACTGGTTGACCGCGGTCATGTAGTCGATCGATCCGACCGAGGGGCCGAAGTAGCCCTTGGCGCCGAGGTCGGCGACGGCGGCGGCAGCCTCAACGTACTCGGGGTCGGTCAGTTTGGCCTCGCCGTCGGCTACCTTCTGGAGTGCGTCCGGGCCGATGCTGCGGAAGAGGTAGTTGCCGACGAGGCGCGTGAGCGGCCAGCCGTCCTGACCGTCGGCCGAGAAGGGCACCACGCCGGCTTCGCTGAGCTTCGCGGCCGCGGCCTCGAGCTCGTCCCACGTCGTCGGCTCGGCGATGCCGAGGTTGGCGAAGAGCTTCTTGTTGTACCAGATGCCCTCGATGTTGAGCTCGGTCGGCAGGACGAAGACCTCGCCGTCATACAGCGCCTCGATGGTCGAGCGCGCCGCGGGGAGGATGTCGTCCGAGACGCCGAGTTCGTCCAGTTCGGCCGCGACGTCGACCAGCTTGTCTCCGGTGTGCAGATCCTTCGCGACCTGGGGCGAGTTGCCGCTCGCGAACAGCGACGGAAGAGCATTCTGGCCGGCGAGCAGCTGGAGCTGCTGGTCGTACTGTGCCTGCGGCTGCGTGCTGATCTTCAGCGGAAGGGCGTCGTTCGCGTCGGTGCAGGCGTCCTTGCTGAGCGAGGTCAGGGTGTCCTGGATGCTGGTGTTCTCGGCGAATGAGAGATAGCTGAATTCCGTCGCGTCTGCGCTATCGCCAGTGCCGCCGCCGGCACAGGCGGTGGCAGCGAGCGCGGTCGCGCCGAGTGCGGCGACGAAGACGGTGAGTCGGCTCACCTTGCGTGCTGTGGTCACAGTTCCTCCTTGAATGCGGCCTCGATTGAAGCGCTGCAAACCGATGTTAAGAGGGGTGCGCGGGCCGGAATGGCCGCCGCGGGATAAGTATCCCGATAGTCGGTATCACGGTGTCCGATAGCCATCGAGGCTGCCGAATGGAGCGCTGCAATCATTCGCGTAGGATCCTGGATGTGCTGCCCGCCACAAGAAAACGCAACGCCGCGGCGGCCGGCATCGACGATGTCGCCGGCCTCGCCGGTGTATCGCCATCGACGGTGTCGAATGTGCTCAACCATCCAGAACGTGTGGCAGCCGCAACTATTGACAAGGTTCGCCGCGCGATCGACTTGCTGCAGTACGTGCCGAATGGTGCCGCGAGGTCGCTGGCCGCCGGGAGCACTCGAACCGTCGGCCTCGTTCTCTCGGATCTGGGCAACTCGCTCTTCGTTGACATCGCCCGCGGAGCCGAGGAATACGCCGACGAGATCGGCGTCTCGATCATCCTGGCAAACAGCGAGGGCGAACTGCGACGAGAGGAGCGGGCGCTTGAGGTCTTCGAGCAGTCGAGAGTGCGCGGGTCCCTTCTCACACTGAACGACGCCGATCACTACCGCGCCATCGCCGCCCGGCCCCCGGGTCGCAGTCCGATCGTCGTCCTCAACTATCACGACGTGTTTGAGTTGTTCTGCAGTGCGTACATCGACAACGTGTTCGGCGGAGAGGTGGCGACGAGCCATCTGCTGGACACCGGGCGCCGCCGTCTCGTGTTCGTCGGCGGGCCCGACTCGCTGCAGCCCGTTCAGGATCGGCGACGCGGCTTCCTGCGGGCTTTGGAAACACGCGGACTTTCACCGGCGGATCAGCTCAGCCCTGATTGGATCAACCGCGCAGACGGCTGGCGCGTCGGACGGGCGCTCGCACCGAGAATCCTGGCGGGGGAGTTGGACGGCATCGTTGCCGCTTCCGACCTTCTCGCCGCCGGCATTATCCAGGCGCTCGCCGAGGTGCCGTCGATCTCCTTGCCCGAGGCCGTGAGCGTAATCGGCTACGACAACAACCAAGCCGCCTGGGATTCGCCGATACCTATCTCGACGGTGAGTCAGCCCGGTGTGGCGCTGGGAGTCGCAGGACTCACGCTGCTGGAGAACGAGTTCGGCTCCGACACTCATCGCCACGAATCAGTGCGACTGCAGCCCTCGCTCATCCCACGGCGCAGCACCGAACGCCGATAACACCGCGAGGTCTCGGCTCGACCCGGCCCGCACGGTTCGACTGATTCGGCAGGCGCGCCCCAGTCATCGGACTCAGGGAAGCGATTTCCGAAACTTGCCAGATGCGTCCGCTGACCTGGGTTCTCCTTCGCCAGCCGAGGTAGTTTCTCACGGTCGACGGATGCGGCGAGACAAACACCTCCAGTCAGGCCGCACCGGTCGCTCAACGAAGAGAAGGCGCTCACTGATGACGTCATCGATCCTCCGTACTGCGGTCACATTCGCGGTCGCAGGTGTGCTCGTAGCAAGACTCGTCCCTCCGGCCGCGGCAGCGACCACCCAAGGCAGTGGCGTCGCTCCACCCGTGTGCTCCGCGAAGCCGATGCTCTTGCCGTCAGTCACCTCGGCGACAGTGATGCCCTAGCAACTTCTCCGTTCTCCCGGCTGTTGCCTACCAGCACGGGGCGCTGAACCCCATGGTGCCGTTCGGCGGCACGAAGCAGTCCGGGTGCGGACAGGAGTTTGGCGTCGCCGGTTTGAAAGCTGTGGCCGCTCCGAAGGTCATCAGCATCTGATGGGTGTGCCGTTCGTCCCGGGTTGGTGACTCCCTCGGGGGCGATCGGAGG
>DATEOM010000543.1:0-11414 GCA_035274105.1 Microbacterium sp. | reverse complement strand
GATGGTCGTGCCGCTGCCGTCGGCCGGCGGCGAGCCGCTCGGCGACGACGAGCTCATCGCCTGGGTCGCGCAGCTGCTCGACCAGCTGTGGCCGGAGAAAAAGACGGATGCCGCAACCGGCGCCGTCGCCGGCGCCTGACGCCCCGCCGACCCAGCGCCCCGCGCCCCGCGCCGCGCGCGTTCTCGAGATCAGGAGATCTGGCGCAGACACGACGTCTCGCGTGCGATCGTCCTGTCTGTGCCAGATCTCCTGATCTCGGAGACGGCGGACGGCGTCAGATGACGCCCTGCGCGAGCATCGCGTGCGCGACGCGCTCGAAGCCCGCGGAGTTGGCGCCGACGACGTAGTCGCCCGGGCGGCCGTAGCGCTCGGCGGCCTGGAACGCGGCGTCGTGCACGTCGGCCATGATGGCGCGCAGCTTCGCCTCGCTGTCGTCGAAGCTCCAGCGCTGGCGCGCGGCGTTCTGGCTCATCTCGAGCGCCGAGGTCGCGACGCCGCCGGCGTTCGCCGCCTTGCCGGGTCCGAACAGCACGCCCGCCTCGCGGAACGCGTCGACCGCGTCCGGCGTCGTCGGCATGTTCGCACCCTCGGCGACCGCGCGCACGCCGTTCGCGATCAGCGCGCGGGCGTCATCGGCGTCGAGCTCGTTCTGCGTCGCCGAGGGGATCGCGACGTCGACGGGCACCTCCCACGGGCGCGCACCCTCGACGTAGCGGGCGCCGGGGCGGCGCGCGGCGTACTCCGAGACGCGGGCGCGCTCGACCTCCTTGATCTGGCGGAGGAGGTCGACGTCGATGCCGGCGTCGTCGACGACGTAGCCGGAGGAGTCGGATGCGGTGACCGCGGTCGCGCCGAGCTGACGGGCCTTGTCGATGGCGTAGATCGCGACGTTGCCCGACCCCGAGACGCCCACGCGCTTGCCGTGGAGCGTCTCGCCGTGGACGCCGAGCATCTCCTCGACGAAGAAGACGGCGCCGTACCCGGTCGCCTCGGTGCGCACCTCGGCGCCGCCCCACTGCACGCCCTTGCCGGTGAACATGCCGGACTCGTGGCGGTTCGTGACCTTGCGGTACTGGCCGAAGAGGTAGCCGATCTCGCGGGCGCCCACGCCGATGTCGCCGGCGGGCACGTCGGTGTGCTCGCCGAGGTGTCGGTAGAGCTCGTTCATGAACGACTGGCAGAAGCGCATGATCTCGGCGTTCGAGCGGCCGTGCGGGTCGAAGTCGCTGCCGCCCTTGGCGCCGCCGATGCCCTGACCGGTGAGCGCGTTCTTGAAGATCTGCTCGAAGCCCAGGAACTTGATGATCGACAGGTTCACCGACGGGTGGAAGCGCAGGCCGCCCTTGTACGGGCCGAGCACCGACGAGAACTGCACGCGGAAGCCGCGGTTGACCTGCAGGCGGCCGGCGTCGTCGACCCACGGCACGCGGAAGATGATCTGCCGCTCCGGCTCGACGAGGCGCTCCAGGATGCCGCCGTCGACGAACTCGGGATGCGCCTCGAGCACGGGCGAGATCGACTCGAGCACCTCGTGGACGGCCTGCAGGAACTCCGGTTCGTTCGGGTTGCGGGCCTCGACGGTGTCGAGGACGAGCCGGATGGGTTCGGCCGAGGTGAGGGATCCGGTGGCGGGCGTGGTCGAGGGCGCTGAGGGCATGGTGGAGCTTTCGAGGTGGAGCGGTGCGCGGGGGCGGCGCTCCTTCACACTACCTACGGCCGGCGTCGTCGCCGCACGTGTGACGACGCTACGCTGGCCCCATCCACGACGGCGGGAGGCACCAACGATGCGGTTCGAGCACCTCGGGGCACAGCCCCGCATCCACCCCGACGCGGTCGTGGCGGCGACCGCGGTGATCAGCGGCGATGTCGAGATCGGCGCGGACTGCCAGATCCTGCACGGAGCGGTGATCACGGCAGAAGGCGGCGCCATCACCCTCGGTGACAACGTCATCGTGATGGAGAACGCGCTCATCCGCGCGACCGCGACGAACCCGGTGCACATCGCCGACCACGTGCTGGTCGGCCCGATGGCGAGTGTTTCGGGCGCCGTCGTCGAGGAGGAGGTCTTCCTCGCGACCGGCACACGCATCTTCAACGGCGCGCATATCGGGGCGCGCAGCGAAGTGCGCATCAACGCGGTCGTGCACCTGCGCACGACGCTGCCCGCCGAGACGACGGTGCCGATCGGGTGGGTCGCTGTCGGCGATCCGGTGCAGATCCTGCCGCCCGACCGTCACGAGGAGATCTGGGCCGCGCAGCGCGAGCTCGACTTCCCCGGCTACGTCTTCGGCCTCGATCGTGAGACGCCCGACCTCATGGTGCAGCTCACCGAGCGCTACGGCCGCGGCCTCGCCCGCCACGCCCACGACCGCCGCGTCGACTGAACGGCGGCGGAAGGGAACGACGGCGGGACGGAACGGCGACGGCGGGACGGATGCCGCGACCCGGTCGCCGCGGCCCGTATGCCGCGACCCGGTCGCAGCGCTCGTGGGTGCATCGATGCTGGCGATTGCAGTATCCGGGGCATAAAGTCTCCGCATGGGCCGTCTGGGGACACGCTCACGGCTCGATCAGGCTGCCGGTGCCTTCTCGAGCAATTGGCGCAACGCCAATCTGCGGCGAGCTCAGCTGAGCTTTCTGGGCGCCTGGACGGCGGAGTGGGCGTTCACCGTCGCCCTGGGGATCGTCGCCTATCAGGACGGCGGGGCGCTGGCGCTCGGGCTGGTCGGGCTGCTGCGCATGCTCCCCTCGGCGATCCTCGCACCGGTGCTGTCACCTTTCGCCGATCGGGGCCGCCGCGAGCGCGTGCTGGTGGTCGTGTCGGTCCTCAGGGGCGTGGCGACCGCCGTCGCCGCCGTCGTGGTGGCGGTTTCGGGGCCGATCGCAGTGATCTACGCGCTGGCGGTGCTGTCCACCATCGCCGCGACGCTCTTCCGCCCGGCGCACTCCGCCCTGCTGCCCACGCTCTGCCGCACCGGCCACGAGCTGGCGAGCGCGAACGTCGTGCGCGGACTGCTCGATTCGGTCGCGACGCTCGTCGGCCCGCTTCTCGCCGCGATCGTCCTCGCGTTCGCCGATGTCTCGCTCGTGTTCGCGGTGGCGGCGGCCGCATCCCTGTGGGCGGCGATGCTGCTGTTCCGCGTGCGCTACGACGCGCCGCCCCGCCCGCCGGCTCCACGCCCGGATCTTCTGAAGGAGGCGATCGAGGGCCTGCGCGCCGTCGGTCGCAGCCGCGACCTGCAGCTCATCCTCGGCCTCGCGGCCGCCCAGTCGCTCACGCGCGGTGCGCTGACCGTCTTCTCGGTGGTCGTCGCGATCGAGCTGCTGAGCATGGGGGAATCCGGCGCCGGCGCGCTCATGGCGGCCGTCGGCGTGGGTGCGGTCGTCGGCTCCCTCGCCGCCTCGCTGCTGGTCGGCACCGGGCGTCTGGGCGCGTGGTTCGCCGTCGGCGTCGCCCTGTGGGGCCTGCCCATCGCCCTGATCGGCGTGTTCCCGCAGCAGGCGGCGGCGCTCTTCCTGCTCTCGTTCGTCGGCGTGGGCAACGCGCTGATCGACCTCGCGGGCTTCACGCTCATCGGCAGGCTCGCGCCAGACGCCGTGATGGCGCGCGTGTTCGGGGTTCTGGAGAGCCTGGTCGCGATCTCGATCGGCGTCGGCTCGATCCTGGCGTCGGGGGTCATCGCCTGGATCGGCGTCGAGGCGGCGCTGATCGCGATCGGGCTGCTGTGCCCTGTGCTGGCGGCCGCGTCCTGGTGGCGGCTGCGCCGCCTGGATCGATCCGTCGATGCGCTCGACGCCGAGCTCTCGCTCCTGCAGCAGGTCCCGATGTTCCAGCCGCTGCCGCTGCCCTCGATCGAGCAGCTCGCCCGCGGTCTCGAGCCCGTCGAGGTGGCAGCGGGCATGCCCGTCTTCACGCAGGGCGAGACCGGCGACCGCTACTACGTCATCGAGAGCGGCACGGCCGACGTCATCGGCGACGGCCGGGTCGTCGCGACGCTGGGCGCGGGTGAGGGGTTCGGCGAGATCGCGCTGCTCCGGCGCACGCGCCGCACCGCCACGGTGTCGGCGCACACAGCGCTCCACCTCAAGGCGCTGGCCTCCGACACCTTCACCGCCGTCGTGCTGGGATACGCGCCCAGCGCGCAGGCGGCCGCGACGAGTGTCGATCAGCAGCTCGACAGGTTCGCGCCGAACGGACCGCTGAACGACCCCGGACCCGCGAGGAGCGCGGATGACCCGGGCTGATCGAAAGGGATCCGAGGCATGACGACATCGCGAACGGCTCTGCTGATCGCCGACATCGGCGGCTACACCGAGTACATGGGCTCGCACCGGCTGACGCTCGCGCACGCGGAGGTCAACACCGCGCGGATGCTCGAGAGCATCGTCCGCGCCGCCCGCGGCTTCGACCTCGTCGAGATCGAGGGCGACGGCGCCTTCCTCGCACGCAAGGCCGGGTCGCGGGCACAGGACGCGACGCTGGATGACATCCTGCGCGTCGCCGTCGCGATGCATCGGGCCTTCCACCTCGAGCGCGAGTACATCGTGCAGAACCTCTGCCCCTGCGGCGGGTGTCGTCAGGCGCGCGATCTCAAGCTCAAGTTCGTGGCGCACGTGGGCGACGTCGCGACGCAGAGCATCAGCGGCAGATCCAAACTCGTCGGGATCGACGTGATCCTGGTGCACCGACTGCTCAAGAACTCCGTCGGGATCCCCGAATACGTCCTGCTCACCGAGGACCTGTACGCCGCCGACACACCCTCCCTTCCCGACGCCGTCGGCGAGATCACCCCTGAGCTCGAGGGGATCGGCAGCGTCCACGCCTACTTCGTCGACGTGGCCGACCTCGACGGCGTCGGCGCTGCGGCGCCCCAGCCCACGCTGCGCTCGCGGCTGGGCAGCACCTTCTCGGCGGTCGGGCGAGGGTTCCCGTACATGGTCGGCACGAAGAAGCCCCGCCGCGCCCGATGAGCGAGCCGCGAGGATGACGGATGCTGCGAGCCGCAGCATCCGTGAATCTCCGGCGTCAGTCCCAGGCGAGGCCGCAATCGCGGCAGCAGAACTCGAGGCGGTCGACCCAGCCGTCGTCGAGGTGGCCTCGACGCTCCCACTCGATCCGGAACCACCGCGGTTCGGCCGCCCGCACATCGAGCGACCCGCACCAGGGGCAGACTTCGGCGACGACGATCCGTGCCATGGGCGCCACGGTACGCCGGGGTCTCGGCGATCCCGGTTTCGACGCGCGGCACCGTGCGGGTCAGCCGGTGTTCTGCAGGCCCGCGGCGACGCCCGACACCGACAGCAGGAGCAGGCGCTGAAGTTCGGGGTCGACCGGGGCGCCCTCGGGAGCCTCGCGCAGCGCGCGGAGGGCCCGCAGCTGCAGCAGCGACAGCGCATCGACGTACGGGCTGCGCATCTTGACGGCCCGCTGCAGCACCGGCTTGTTGCCCAGCAGCTCGGTGCCGCCCGTGATGCGGATCACCCAGTCGCGCGTCAGGTGCATCTCGTCGCGCACGAGCGTCGCGAGGTCGTCGCGGTCGCCGAGCTCGAGGTAGTGCAGGGCGATGCGGTCGTCGGTCTTGGCGAGGCTCATGGCGACGTTGTCGATGAGCGTGCGGAAGAGCGGCCACTCCTGATACGCCTGCTGCAGCAGCGGCTCGTCGCCGACGGCCTGGAGCGCCGTGCCCAGGCCGAACCAGCCGGCGAGGTTGATGCGCGCCTGCGTCCACGCGAACACCCACGGAATGGCGCGAAGGTCCTCCAAGGACTCGACCGACAGGCCGCGGCGCGCCGGGCGCGAGCCGAGTGCGAGGAGGCCGATCTCCTCCATCGGCGTCACGCGCGCGAACCACGGCGCGAAGCCGGGCGCCTTCACGAGCGAGAAGAACCGCTCGCGGGAGGCCGCGTCCATGGTCGCGGCCACGCCCGCGTACGTCTCGGCCGCAGCGCGGTTGCGCTCCTCGTTCGAGGGCGACGAGGCCAGCAGGATCGCCGCGGCGACCTGGTCGATGTGGCGCATCGCGATCGCGGGGTCGCCGTAGCGGGCGAAGATGACCTCGCCCTGCTCGGTGAGCTTGAACCGGCCGTCGACGGAGTGCGGAGGCTGCGCCATGATCGCGGAGTTCGCGGGTCCGCCGCCGCGGCCGAGGGCGCCGCCCCGGCCGTGGAAGAGGGTCAGCTCGATGCCGTTCTCGTCGGCCCAGGCCGCGATCTTCGCCTGCGCCTCGTACAGCGCGAGGTTGGCGGCAACGGGGCCGACGTCCTTCGACGAGTCGGAGTAGCCGAGCATGACCTCGAGGCGCCGGCCGGTGGCCTCGAGGCGCGCGGCGAATTCGGGGTGCTCGACGATCTCGGCGAGGATGCGAGGCGCGGCCTGCAGGTCGGCGAAGGTCTCGAACAGCGGGATGACGTCGAGTACCGGCGGCGTGCCGTCGGGTCCGACCGCGTATGCGGCGAGCTTGTGCACGTTCGCGAGGTCGTCGGCGGACTGCGTGAATGACACGATGTAGCGGCCGGCGGCGCGCGGGCCGTATCGCTCCTGGAGAAACCCGACCGTGCGGACGACGTCGAGCACCTCTTCGGCGAGCTCGCTGCGCGGCGCGCCCGACTCGAGCTCGGCGAGCACCTTGGCATGCACGGCCGAGTGCTGGCGCACCTCGAGTTCGGTGAGGTGGAACCCATAGGTCTCCACCTGCCAGAGCAGCTGCTGCAGGTGCCCATACGCCTGGCGCGGCGCGCCGGCCTGCACGAGCGAATCCTGCACGACGCGAAGGTCGGCGATCAGGTGCTCGGGGTCGCGGTAGGCGAGGTCGGCGTCGCGGGCCCGGGTGGCCTCGATCTTGCGGGCGATCAGCAGCAGGATGCGCCGGTGCGGCTCGTCGGGGGAGCGCTTCGCGATGTCCTTCGCGGCGTCCTCGTCGGCGGCCTTGAGGCGCCGCCACAGGGCGAGCAGCGCGTCGCTCGGCGGCGTGGTCGAGGCATCCAGCGTCATCGTGCGGCCGATGCGGCTGGTGGTGCGGGCCAGGCCGATCAGCACGTGCTCGCTGGCGATCGCGGAAGCCTTGCGGGTGACGGATGCTGTGACGAACGGGTTTCCGTCACGGTCCCCGCCGACCCACGAGCCGACGCGCACGAACGGGCGCACGACCGGTGCACGGCCGCCGGCGGCGGGACCCTGCAGGGCGTCGTCGACGCGCCGGTACACGTGGGGGACGGCGGTGTAGAGCGTGTCGTCGAACACGGCCATCACGGCGCGCACCTCGTCGGTGGGTGCCGGCTTCTCGGGCCGCAGCGGCGCGGTGCGCCACAGCGTGTCGATCTCCTCGAGCATGCGGCGCTCGGCGCGGCGCTCGTCGGCCCCGCCGCGCAGCGACGCGTCGTGCTCCTGGAGGAGCGTTGCGAGGCGGCGGATGCTGGTCGACACGGCGCGGCGGCGGGCCTCGGTCGGGTGGGCGGTGAACACGGGGTGGAACCGCATGCTCTGCAGGCGCTTCAGCGCCGTGTCGTCGCCCACCTCGGCGGCCAGGCGCACGAAGGCGGCGGCGACCGAGTCGGTCGCCTGCTCGCGGTCGGGGCGCCCGTCGCGCTCGCGCAGGACGCGCACCCGCTGGTGCTCTTCGGCGAGGTTCACGAGGTGGAAGTAGGCCGTGAATGCCCGGGCGACCTCGTCGGCGCGGGCGATGGTGAAGGAGTCGGCGATCGCGGCGGCGCGGGCGAACGCCTCCGGCGTCTCGTCGGTGTACGCCTGGATCGTGGCGGTGCGCAGGCGCTCGACATCTTCGTACAGTCCTGGCGATCCACTCTCGCGCAGCACCTGACCGAGGAGCGTCCCCAGCATGCGGACGTCGCCGCGCATCTGCTCGGGGATCGCCTGCTCCGCCTCGTACCGCCCGACGAGGTCGATCGCTTCGGTGTGGGTGAGTTCACGCATCCCTCCAGGCTAACGGGGCGGTGTTTCCCCGAAGTGACGGCGGACGCTGTGTGACGATCGCCCGAGGGAGTCGCTCGGCGGTGACGCGGCCCCTGCTCGCTACACTGGCCGGTGGAGCGCCGGGAAGTCTGGTCGGCACGTCCTCGTCGACCCGCGATTCCCTCACGGAGGCCAGATGTCGCTTCTCCGCTCCGCCCGCTTCCCCGCGATCATCCTGCTGATCGCGGCGGCTCTCGGACTGATCGTCGCCAATTCGGCGTGGGGTCCCGCCGTCGACCACGCGATGCACGAGTACCTCGGCATCCCAGGGGTGTTCGAGCTCACCCTGTCCCACTGGATCAAGGACGGACTCCTCGCCGTCTTCTTCTTCGTGGTCGCCGTGGAGCTGCAGTACGAGCTCACGAGCGGCCAGCTCAACTCGGGACGCAAGGCGCTGCAGCCCGCGATCGCCGCTGCCGGTGGGGTTCTGATCCCGATCGCCATCTATGCCGTGATGGCGTGGGGATCGGACGCCAGCGCGGGCTGGCCGATCCCGACCGCGACCGACATCGCCTTCGCGCTCGGTGTGCTCGCGGTCTTCGGCCGGGGTCTGCCGTCCGCACTGCGGGTGTTCCTGCTCGCGCTCGCGATCCTCGACGACATCGTCGGCATCGTGTTCATCGCGGTGCTCTTCACGACCGGGGTGGACTTCGCGGCGCTCGCCGGAGCGGCGGTCGCGGTCGTCGCCTTCGGCATCCTGAGCCGCCAGCTCGACACCCGCGCCCGCGTGCCGATCGCCGTCGTGCTCGTGCTGCTCGCGATCGGCACGTGGGTGCTGGTGTATCTCTCGGGCGTGCACGCGACGATCGCGGGCGTCGCGCTCGGGCTCGCGATGGCGCAGCGTCCGGCGCTGCGTGTGCGGCATGAGCTCGAGCCGTGGGTCAACGTCATCGTTCTCCCGGTGTTCGCGTTCTCGGCGGCTTTGGTTCCTGTCCCGTCGGTGCCGCTGTCGGAGCTGTCGCCGGCGTTCTGGGGAGTGCTCGTGGCGCTCCCGGTCGGCAAGGTGATCGGCATCTCGCTGTTCGGCTGGATCTCGCTGCGCGTCGGCAGCCGGGGGAGCGCGCCGTCGCTCGCCTTCGCCGACCTGCTGGCCGCCGGCGCGCTGGGCGGCATCGGGTTCACGGTGTCGCTGCTGCTGTCCGAGCTCGCGTTCTCCGATGCCGCACCGCTCCGCGACCAGGCGACGCTCGGCGTGCTCGCGGGTTCGGTGATTTCGCTCCTCGTGGCCGCGGGGCTCGTATCGTGGCGGGCATGGCACTATCGACGCCGGGCGGCGACAGCATCCGTGACGACGTGACCGAACCCCGCTCGCCGGGTGCGGCCGACCCGCTCCGCGCGGCGGCCGACGTCATGCACGCGGTGCGCGACCGGTGCGTGTGGACGCAGCAGATCGACCATCGCGCCCTCGTGCCGTACCTCGTGGAGGAGAGCGCCGAGGTGATCGACGCCGTCGAGGACGGCTCGCGCGAAGAGCTCCGCGAAGAGCTCGGCGACCTCCTGTGGCAGGTGCTCTTCCACTCCGAGATCGCCTCGCGCGACGAGGACGACCCCTTCGACATCGACGACGTCGCCCGCGGGCTGACCGACAAGATGGTGCGCCGGCACCCGCACGTCTTCGGCGACGCCGTGGCCACGACGCCCGAGGAGGTGCTGATCCACTGGAACGCCGCGAAGGCCGCCGAGAAGCACCAGCGCCGCTCGGTCCTCGACGGCGTGAGCGAACGGATGCCGAGCCTCGCGCTCGCTCAGAAGCTCCTATCGAAGGCGGCCCAGGTGGGCTTCGAGCCCGCCCCGCCGGCCCCTCCTTCGTCGGTGAGCCCCCAGTCGGCGGACGAGACCGTGGGTGAACCCCGAGGTCTCGTCCCGCAACTGTCGTCTCACGGGGACGGCCCGGACCGGCTGGCGTCGGAGGCCGAGCTCGGCGACGCGCTCCTGGACCTGGTCGCCATGGCCCGGGCCAACGGCTGGGACGCGGAGCGCGCGCTGCGCGAGCGCCTGCGCGGGCTCGAGCGCGAGATCCGGGCCGCCGAAGGGACCCGGGAGGACCTGGAAGGAGCGCCCGCGGCCGCTCGGGAGGAGTGACCTCGATCCGACCTGGAAGGATAGGGACGTGGCATCCGTCAATCCGCCGCGCGGCATGCGCGACTTCCTCCCCGCTGAAAAGGCCCGTCGCGAGAGCGTGCTCGCCGTCATCCGCGAGCGCTACCGCGCGCACGGGTTCGACGAGATCGAGACGCCGGTCATGGAGGAGTACTCCCGGCTGCACGCGGGGATCGGCGGCGACAACGAGAAGCTCGCCTACAACGTGCTCAAGCGCGGCCTCGACGCCGACGCGATCCGCGCGGCCGCCGACGACCCGGCGGGTCTCACCGACCTCGGCCTGCGCTACGACCTCACGGTGCCGCTCGCGCGGTTCTATGCGACCAACCGCGGGCAGCTGCCGTCGGTGTTCCGCTCGATCCAGATCGCACCGGTCTGGCGGGCCGAGCGCCCGCAGAAGGGCCGCTACCGCCAGTTCGTCCAGTGCGACATCGACATCATCGGCGACGCCTCCGCGCGCGCCGAGGCCGAGCTCGCGGTCGCGACCCTCGACACGCTGGACGCGCTCGGACTCGAGGGCGGCAGCATCCGCATCAACGACAGGCGAGTGCTCGACTGGATGCTCGACAGCTTCGGCTTCGACGCCTCCGAGCGCCCGGGCGTCCTCATCACGATCGACAAGCTCGACAAGATCGGGCCCGACGGCATCGTCGCCGAGCTGCGGGAGCGCGGCGCGACCGCTGCTGCGGTCGACGCGTTCGCGGCGTTCCTGCGCCGCCCGACGACCCTCGAATACAACCCCTACGGTGAGCGGCAGATCCGCAAGGCGCTGCCCGAGGGTGCTCCCGACGAGATCGTCGCGCACCTCGCCGGCATCGGCGCGGCGGTGGCCGCGGCACGGGTTTCGGGCATCGAGGGCGACATCCCGCTCGTCTTCGACCCGTTCCTGGTGCGCGGCATGGGCTACTACACCGGCACGATCTTCGAGCTCGCGCACCCGTCGGTCGACTACTCGCTCGGCGGCGGCGGGCGCTACGACGGCATGATCGGCCGCTTCCTCGGGCAGGACGTCCCCGCCGTCGGGTTCTCGATCGGCTTCGAGCGCATCGTCGACCTGGTGGCGGAGCGGACGGATGCTGCGGCCCCCGCCGTCGTCCTCGTCCACGACCGCGACGTGCCCGAGGGCGAACTCCTCGCGCTCAAGGCGGGACTGGTGCGCCAGGGCTCGCGCGTGCGCCTGGAGCAGCGGACCAAGAACCTCAAGGCGCTCCTCGAGCGCGCGGCATCCGACGGCTACACGGCCTTCGCCACGGTGGCCGCCGGCACGGCCGCCGAGTCGCTAGAGGTCAAGCCGCTCGCCTGAGCCCTCGCCCGCGGCCCCGCCGCCCCGCCGCCCCGCCGCCC
>DATEOM010000542.1:0-2015 GCA_035274105.1 Microbacterium sp. | reverse complement strand
CGGGTCGCGGGACGCGAGTCAGCGACCGTACTCGGGCGTCCAGTCGTCGCCGTCGGGCGTCCACTCGCCCGAGGGGGACGCCACGCGCGACGACTCGGCCCGGCGCCACGCCGCCCCCTCGGGCCAGCTCGCGGCGAATGTCGACGCGACCCGGAACACCCGCCGCGACAGGCCCGACAGCGTATGCACGGGGCGTGCCGATACGGGCATGCGCAGCTGCGGGTCGTAGCGCACCCCGTCCGACGAGCGCAGGCGGATGGTCAGGTCGAGGTCGTCGTGGATGCGCGCGTTGCCGCGATCGACCTGGTCGCGCACGCGCTCCCACACCCGCGTGCGCATCGCGAAGTTCGAGCCGAACACGAGCGGGATGCCGAGCCACTTCTTGATCCAGTAGTGGCCACCGCCGATGTACCAGCGTTCGCCGAGGTAGTTCTGAAGAGGCGTGCCGCCGTAGAACTCGGCGCCGCCGGTCAGCACTCCGAGCGTGGGATCCGAGACGAAGGCGCGCACGAGTCGCTCGACCCAGTCCGGATGCGGCCGCGAGTCCGCGTCGAGCCGCGCGATGATGTCGGCGTGGTCGAGGGCCGCGTCGTAGCCGCGAGACACGGCCGGCCAGATGCCGATCGACGGCTCACAGGCCACGACGGCGTCGTGGGCGCGGGCGACGGCGGCCGAGGCATCCGTGCTGGCATTGTCGACGACGATCACGACGTCGGGCCGGTGGGTCTGCGCAGCGAGCGCGGTCAGGCACGCGTCGAGATAATCCGCGTCATTCCGGCACGGAATGACCACGGCGATGCGCGGGGCGAGGGGCACAGGCCACACCATACTCCCGGCGTGTCGCAGGGCCGCGTTACCCTGCCGCCATGGACGGTCTGCGTTTCGCTCCTGCCAACGAGGCCTCGTGGGACGACCTGCAGGCCATCCTCACGGGCGCCGCGGGGCGATGCCAGTGCCAGCGACAGCGCCTCGGCGACCACGACTGGTGGCACCTGCCCGAGGCGGAACGCGGCGCGATCCTTCGCGCGGAGACCCACTGCGACGACCCGCGGGCGACGGAGACGATCGGCATCGTCGCCTACCAGGACGACGAGCCCGTGGCGTGGTGCGCGGTCGACCGCCGCGGGGTCTACGGGCGGGTGCGCGGATCGCCCGTCCCCTGGCAGGGACGCGACGAAGACCCCGACGACGAGTCCGTCTGGGCGATCGCGTGCGTCGTCGTGCGCAAGGGCCACCGGGGCGAGGGCCTGACGTACCCGCTCATCGCGGCGGCGGCCGAGCATGCCCGGGCGCGGGGCGCGTCGGCGGTCGAGGGCTACCCGATGCTGACGGGCGGCAAGAAGGTGATGTGGGACGAACTCAGCGTCGGGCCGGTCGGTCCGTTCCTGGCGGCCGGGTTTCGAGAGGTCGCGCATCCGACGAAACGTCGTCTCGTCCTGCGACTCGACTTCTGAAACGAGTCGGCACGCGCTCACCGAGGCCGCAAGATCACCAGAGCGGGTGGATCGCCGCGCGGAGTTCGCGGTCGTAGACGTCGTGCACGGCGCGGTCGAACTCGGCGAGGTCGAAGCCGGCGCCTTCGAAAGCACTGTCGAGCAGGGCGGCCGCCGCGGCGTTGGACCGCGCCTGCGGCACGTTGCGCGCGCCCGGGATGACGCTCGTGACGCCCGGGCGGGAGGCGATCCACGCGAGCGTGGCGGCGGGGAGCGAAACGGCCGGAGGGAGGGCAGCAGACAGCTCGTTCGCGGCGCGGACGCCCGTCTCGAAGTCGACGCCTGAGAAGGTCTCGCCGCGGTCGAACGCCTCGCCGTGACGGTTGTACGTGCGGTGGTCGTCGGCGGCGAACGTCGTCTGCGCGGTGTACCTGCCCGACAGCAGACCCGACGCCAGCGGCACCCGTGCGAAGATCGCGACTCCCGCGGCCCCGGCGGCGGGCAGCACCTCGTCGAGCGGCTTGAGGCGGAACGGGTTGAAGATGATCTGCACGTTCGTCACGTTCGGCCGGGCGATCGCGG
>DATEOM010000541.1:0-3491 GCA_035274105.1 Microbacterium sp. | reverse complement strand
ACCTCAGCGCGCGCCGCATCGACGATATCGAGGACGCCCTGTTCGCCGATATCGCGCGGGAACGCGGCCGGCAGACCACGCGCCGGACGCGGCGCGGACGCCTGTGGATCGCGGGCGGCGCCGCCGCGGCGGTGATCGCCGTGGCCGCCGTCATCGCTCCGTCGGTCGGATCGATCGTCAGTGGAACCGGCGGGGCGAGCGAGGAATCCGCCGTCGCACCGGTGGCCCCCGCCGACTCGGGAGCCGACTCGCCCGCGGCCGACTCACCGGGCGCCGACACGCGCGAATCCGCGCCGCTCACGGTCGCCCCGGGAGCGGAAGGCGACACGGCCGCGGGTGCGCAGGCCCCGGACCGCGAGATCATCACCACGGCCTCGGCCACGATCACGGCCGAGGAGGTCGACGCGGCCACGCGCGCCATCGCGAACTCCGCGGTCGCCCACGGCGGCTACGTCGAGTCGATGAGCGTCGGCGGCGACGGCACGGTGTACCCCGTCAGCCCCGCCGAGGGCGGCGTCGGCTTCGACACGATGCCGTATCCGTACCCATACCCGACCGATGGCGCGTGGATCACGGTCCGCGTCCCCGCCGACGCGCTGCAGAGCGTCGTCGACGAGCTCGACGACGTCGGGGAGGTGACGGCGACCAACCTGTCCCGACAGGACGTCACCGAGCAGACCGCGGACCTCGAGGCCCGCATCGACGCAGCGCAGGCGTCCGTGGACCGCCTCACCGAGCTGATGGCCCAGGCTCAGAGCGTCGCGGATCTCATCGCGGCCGAGGCAGCCCTCTCAGAGCGCCAGGCGACCCTGGAGTCCTACCAGCAGCAGGTGGAGATGCTCGACGACCAGGTCGCCATGTCGACGCTGTCGGTCACCGTCGTCCCCGAGGTCGAGCCCGTGACCGCCGACCCCGCCGGCTTCGGCGACGGCCTCGCCGCCGGGTGGAACGGCCTCGTGGCGACCCTCAACGGCATCGTCGTCGCGATCGGCTTCCTCCTCCCCTGGCTCGCGGTGGCCGCTGTCGCCGCCCTCATCGTCTGGGGCATCCTCCGGGTCGTCCGCAGTCGTCGCCGTGGACGGACGGATGCTGCGACCCCGCCGATCGCTGACGCGAACCGCCCCACCGACCCGTCGGCCTGACATCCGCGGGCGCGACTCGCCCTCAGGGAGGAGCCCGGGATCTCCGCGCCGAGGTCGGGTCGAGCGGCGTCGCGGCTACGGTGTGAGGGTGACCCGCACCCGCTTCCCCGCGTCCGTCTACGGCACCGGCGACGAGCCGGACGCGCGCTTCAGCCTCGCGAACGAGCGGACCTTCCTGGCCTGGAACCGCACCGCGCTGGCGCTCATCGCCGGCGGCGTCGCCCTCGAGGCGCTGGGGCTCGACCTGCAGCCGGGCCTGCGGCTCGCAGCATCCGTCATCCTCATCGTCGCGGGGCTGATCGTCCCCGTGCTGGCGTGGCGCGAATGGGGGCGCACGGAGCGGGCGCTGCGCGCGGCGTCGCCGCTGCCGGGGTCCGCGACGAGCATCGCGCTCGCCACCACGATCGTGGTCGTCGGCGTGCTCGTGCTGCTCGGCGTGATCCTGCGATGAGCGAGCGGCGCATCTTCGACCCGGGCCTGCAGCCCGAGCGGACCGAGCTCGCGTGGCGTCGAACCGCTCTCGCGATCGGCGTTGCCTCTCTCCTCGCGCTGCGGATCCTGCCGGCGACGGCCGCGCGCCCCGAGTTCGCCCCGCTGCTGCTGGCGCCGGGCATCCTGGGCCTCGCCTTCGCCGTCGTGTTCTGGACCCGCGCCGATGCCCGCCACCGCCGCATCACACGCGCGCTCCTCGACGAACGGCCGAGCGCGCTCCCGGACGCGGGCCTGCTTCTGCTGCTGACGGTGTTCGTCATCGGCTGCGGCGTGGTCGCGGCGATCGTGGTCATGCTCCCCCGCCTGCTCTGAGGCCAGGAACGCCAGACGCCCCGGTCCTTCTGGACCGGGGCGTCGATGGTGACCCCAGCGGGATTCGAACCCGCGTTACCGCCGTGAGAGGGCGGCGTACTAGGCCGCTATACGATGGGGCCGTACAGCGCGCCGCAACCGGGATTGCGACGTTGTTGCCTGACTGGTGACCCCAGCGGGATTCGAACCCGCGTTACCGCCGTGAGAGGGCGGCGTACTAGGCCGCTATACGATGGGGCCGTTCAGGCAACCGTTCGATTATGCCACGTGCGTCAGGCTCGCTCCAAATCGACGCGGGTCTCGGCGCGCCGCCCGCTCGTTGCTTGCCCCGGCGACGGCGGGGCGCTTGACTCGACGCATGCGAGTCACCAAGTTCGAGCACGCCACCCTGACCCTCGTCGACAGCGGCAGCACGATCGTCATCGATCCCGGGTCGTTCACGGCACCGCTCGGGGAGCTCGAGGGCGTCGTCGCGATCGTCATCACGCACGAGCACCCCGACCACTGGACGCCCGACCACCTCGACCGCATCCTCGGGACCTTCCCCGGGACCCCGATCTTCGCTCCCGAGGGCGTGGTCAAGGCGGCTCCCGGTTATGAGATCACCGTCGTGCACCCCGGCGACGTGGTTGAGGTGGAGCCGTTCCGGCTCGAGTTCTTCGGCGGACGCCATGCCGTGATCCACGAGTCGATCCCCGTCGTCGACAACGTCGGGGTGCTCGTGAACGACGAGTTCTACTACCCCGGCGACTCGTACGCGGTGCCCGAGGGCCGTGCGGTGAAGCTGCTGGCATCGCCCGTCGGCGCACCGTGGCTCAAGATCGGCGAGGCGATGGACTTCGTGCTCGCCGTCGCGCCGCGGCGCGTGTTCGGCACGCACGACATGACCCTCTCGGTCGCGGGTCGCGACATGGGTCGCACGCGCCTCGGCTGGGCCGCCGAGCAGGACGGCGGCGAACTCGTGGCCCTGAACCCGGGAGACAGCACCGACATCTGAGCCGGTCGCCCCCGGCAGAACGCGGACGACGGATGCCGCAGCAGCTTCGACCTGCGGCATCCGTCGTCGCGTTCTTCTGTGCGGCGGGGCCGCACCGATTCCCTGCTTACTGGGCGTCGAGGTCCGTCTCGAGCAGCGCGACGAGGGCGTCGAGCGCATCTTCGGCGCCGTCGCCGTCGGCCTTGAGAGTCACGACGGTCCCCTGCGATGCACCGAGGCCCATCAGCGACAGGATGCTGCCGGCGTTGAGGTCGGCACCGCCCTCGACGGCGATCGTGACCGGGACGGACTGCGCCTGCACGGCCTGCACGAAGAGCTTCGCGGGGCGGGCGTGGAGTCCCGAGCTGCTGGCGATGGTGGCCTGACGTTCTGCCATGGTTCTCTCCTGTCTGTGTCGGACCTCTGCGGTCGACGATTCCGATTCTGTCGGACGAGGGCCTCAGGCCGCCACGGGGACGGACATCTCGGCTGCCTCGGCCTGCTCGAGCTCCTTGCGTCCCACCCACTTCTTCAGGGCGATGACGACGAGGGCGGTGACCACGGTGCCC
>DATEOM010000540.1:0-11474 GCA_035274105.1 Microbacterium sp. | reverse complement strand
GTACCGGAGCGATCGCCGCGGTTGCCGAAGACCATGGCCTGCACGTTGACGGCGGTCCCCATGTTCTCGTCGATGCCTTCCTTCGCCCGGTACGCCTTCGCACGAGGGCTCTGCCAGGACTCGAACACGGCGACGACGGCGCGACGCAGCTGCTCCGCGGGGTCGGTGGGGATGTCTTCACCGGTGACGCGCAGCGCGGTCGCGCGGACGGCGATCACCTGCGCCTTCAGGGCGTCGACCGAGCCGACGTCGGCGCAGGCGGGAAGCTCCTCCGGGGGGACTCCGAGCACTGTGACGGCGAACATCTGCGTGAATCGCCGATAGCTGTCCCACGCGAAGACCTCGTCACCCGACGCGTTCGCGAGGCCCACGACGGTCTCGTCGTTGAGGCCCAGGTTGAGCACCGTGTCGAGCATCCCCGGCATGGATACGGGGGCACCGCTGCGAACGGCCACCAGCAGAGGGTCGGCGGCATCGCCGAAGCGGCGACCCATACGCTCGCCCAGCGCGGACATGTGCGCGTCGAGCATGGCACCGAGCGGTGCCGGCCAACCGTACTCCGCGTACGCGCGCGACACCGTCAGCGGGATGGTGAATCCCGGGGGGACCGCCATTCCCAGCGCCCTGGTCATCTCCGCCAAGCCGGCGCCCTTGCCCCCGAGGAGCGATTTCAGCTCCTTGGCCGGTACGCCATGGTCATGATCGAAAGGAAAGATCGCCAGGTCGAGGTCGATTACCTGCGTGGTCTTCTGCTTGCTCATCCGCACTCCGTCGTACAGCCAGGGATGTTCATCCATTGGATCAACCATTACAGTGTTACACAAATAGCCGGATGGCGCATCACCAATGCGCGGGGAGGAATTATGGACGCCTCGTTGATCGAACAACTCACCCGAACGCGGGTCGACATCCCCGGCACCTCCAACACCCGCGATCTGGGCGGGTATCCGGTGATCGACGGGCGGATCATCCGCGCGGGAACCCTTTTCCGGGGAGAAACGCTAGCCCACCCCGGCCCGAACGTCCGACGCGTCGCTCAGTGGCGAGACGACGCGATCGAGCAGTACCGCGCACTGGCGCTGGCCACGGTCATCGATCTGCGTGGCACGGACGAAGGCGCGCTCGCCCCCTCGGCGTGGGCCGAACCCACGAGCGCTCGCCTCGTTCTCATCGCGATCGACGAGGGAGGCGAGGGAGACGCGACGGACTACATGCGTGGGCTGCGGGCGGGCACACTGCGCGCTTTCGGCCCCGACGACCTCGCCGACTACTACGCGCGCACCGTCCGGGCGCGGGCACCGCAGATCGGCGAGGCGCTGCGGACGATCGCCCGCCCGGGCGGAACCCCCGCCCTGGTCCACTGCGCCGCAGGCAAGGACCGCACCGGCCTCGTCATCGCGCTGCTGCTGGAAGCCCTCGGCGTACCGCGCGATCTCGTCGTCGCGGACTACGCAATGACCTCGGTATTCCGGCCGAACCGCGTCGCCGCCTACACCGACGTGCTCGCCGCGTCGGGCATCGTCGCGGAAGACGTCAGCGCCCTGTTCGATGCGCCGGCCGAGACGATGCAGCTGCTTCTCGACGGACTTGACGAGGAGTTCGGCTCGATCCGCGCCTTCCTCACCACACAGGCGGGGGTGGATGCCGACACTTTCGCGGCGCTGGAACGGTCACTGCTGACCTCGTCCGCCTAATTCTCCGCGCCGCGCCGGAGACCCCTTCCGAGCGCTTCGGCTCGGCTGGTCGCGTAGTCGCGCATGGCGGCGCGGGCGGCGGCAGCGTCGCCCAGGGTGACGGCGGAGGTGATCTCTTCGTATGCCGAGCTGCCGACGCGGGGGATCTCGAGGCGGTTCTCACGCACCGCAGCGAAGATCCATTGCACCAGCGCGGACATGAGCCCGGAGAGCAGCTCGTTCCCGCTCGCGCGCGCAACGGTGATGTGCCAGCGGCTGTGAGCTTCCATCATCTGCTCGAGATCCTGCTCACTCGCCTTCATCTGGGTGATCGCGCCGCGTAGATCGCGCAGGTCCTCCTCCGTCCGATGGCGGGCCGCGAGCTCGGCACACACCGGCTCGATCGCCTGCTGCATCTCGAGCAGCTCTTCCAGTCCGATCGCCTGGCCGCGGATCAGCTGATACACCGTGGCAGCCAGCTCATCCTCGCCGGGAAGGCGCACGATCGCTCCCCCGGCACGCCCTGAGCGCATCTGCACGAGGCCCTGCGCCTCGAGCGCCCTCAGGGCGCCGCGCACCGACGCACTGCTCGACGCGGTCTGCCGCACCAGCTCCGCCTCGGACGGGAGCATCTCGCCCGTCCGGAACTCTCGGGCGAAGATCCGCTGACGGATCTGATCGGCGATGAGATCGGTGGCCTTGCGCGTCACGATGGGCTCGAAGCCCGGCGTGGGAGGAAGCTCAGACATCGGCTTCAGTCCTGACCGACGAAGTTCTCGTATGCACCGTGACCGAGCCAGCTGTCGTGCAGCATCTCGAGGTACTCGCGCACCAGCCGCTCGGCTTCTTCTCCATCGTGTCTGCTCAGCGCCGCGAGAAGATGCTCGCGCTGAATCCAGATCTCCTGGCCGACGGAAGGACCGATGCGCAGCGACACCTGCGAGGTCAGCTCGAGCAGCGGACGGTTCAGCAGCTTCAGAATGGGGTTGCCGGCGATCTCCGCCATCCGGTCTTCGAACGCCAGATGGGAGCGCAGTCGATCGGGCCACTGCTCCGGGGATGCGAACGATCGCGCCTCCTCCACCATGGCGCGCAACTCTGCGACCTCGGCCGCGGTGATCTCCGCGGCCGCGTCGCGAGCGATCGCGCTGTCGAGCACGATCCTTGCCTCCATCAGCTCGCCGACGGTGAACGTGCTGAGGGTGAGTCCATCGACCAACCCCTGGGTGAGCGCATCGCTGTTGTCGGACGTGATGAAGGCTCCGCCCGTCGCCCCCTTCTTCAGGGACACCAGCCCGGCGATCTCGAGCATCCGCACGGCTTCGCGCACGGTATTGCGGCTCACCCCGAGCTGAAGGGCGAACTCGCGCTCGCTCGGGAGCTTCTGCCCGGGCCGCAGCGTCCCGTCGCGCAGCCGTCCGCGCACCTGATCCATGATGCTGTCGAAAGCGCGCTTGGTCTGCGCCGGCTCGAACAGCACCTGACTGTCGCTCATGTGACCTCCGTTGATCGTCAAGGCTAGCCGCTTGGACCACCCGTTGGACCATTCACGCAACCACGAGTATTGTTAATGGCAGGACCAATGCTGATCCGAGCCTCCTACGGACGGAAGTCGATGATGACAGACAAAGTGACGCCCCCCGCGACAGCCACTCCCCAGAGCACGACATGCGACGTGCTCGTGATCGGGTCCGGTGCAGCCGGCCTCGCGGCGGCGTTGAAAGCGGCCGACCAGGGACTGAAGGTCGTCGTCGTCGAGAAGGAGCCCTACTTCGGCGGCACCACCGCGATCTCTGCCGGCTGGTCGTGGGTCCCGGGCAACCCGGCGGGCGCGACGACGGGCGACACCCGCGCCGAGCAGATCGAATACCTGAAGAACCTCTCCCCCGATTCGTACAACTCGGAGGCAGTCGACCGGTTCCTTGACACCGTCCCGGAGGCGATCGACTTCTTCGACCGCCGCACCTCGGTCGTGTTCGAGTACCCCGAGAAGTCGCCGGACTACCAGATGGATCTTCGGGGCGCCAAGCTGGGCGGCCGCGCGATCCTCCCGAAAGACACCGATGCGCGGGTGCTGAAAGACTTCCGGCTCAAGATGCAGCCCTACCTGTCGAGCTACACGGTGTTCGGCTACATGCCGCAAGTGGGTCCCGACCTCTACCAGTTCACCCACGTCAACCAGTCATGGAAGTCGTTCTTCTACGTCGCGTTCAAACTCGCCCGCACCTGGTGGGACGCGATCTGGTTCCGCCGTCCCGTCAAGCGCACGAACGGCAACGCCCTGATGACCTTGATGGTGCGCTCCGCGCTCGACAAGAACGTCACGCTCTGGGAGTCCACCCCGGCAGTCGAGCTACTCACCGACGAGGACGGCCGGGTTCAGGGAGCACGACTGGGAGGCGCCCACGCCGGCACGATCACCGCGAAGCTCGGCGTCGTCCTGGCCGGCGGGGGCTTCTCGGGCGACAAGGAGCTGCGCAAGAAGTACTTCTCGCACGACCCGGACGGCGATCAGCACTTCACGCCGACCGTGGGCCACGGCGGCGACGCCGCCCGGCTCGCGATCGCCGCGGGCGGCCACATCGACGACTCGGTCTCTTCCGTGGGTTCATGGGCACCCGTCACCGTGTTCAGATATCTCCGCACCGGTCGGGAGCGCCTCTTCCCCCACCTCCGCCAGATCGGCCTTCCCGGCCTCATCTGCGTCGATCACCAAGGCCGGCGATTCGGCAACGAGGCGCTCAGCTACCACGACTTCGGCCGGCAGATCATCGAGCACTACGCCGGCGAGAAAGACGTTCGCGCCTATCTCATCGCCGACGCGAAGGCGATGCACAAGTACGGGATCGGCTACGCGAAGCCGTGGCCGATGCCTCGCGGCTACTTCCACCGGATCGGCTACCTCGTCAAGGGGCGCACGCCGACCGAGCTCGCCCGCAAGCTCGGGATCGACGCGAACGGACTCGAGGAGACGATCCTCGAGTTCAACCGCGACGCCATCGGCGGGGAGGACACCCGGTTCGGACGCGGGTCGACCGAGTACAACCACTTCCGGGGCGATCCCGATCACAAGCCCAATCCGAACCTGGCCGCCCTCGACAAAGGTCCGTACTACGCGGCGGAGATCCGGATGGGTGATCTCGGCACGTTCGCCGGCATCGGAACGGATGCCGACAACCGGGTGCTCGACTCCGAGGGACGGCCCATCCCGGGGCTCCTTGCCGTCGGCGCGGCGGCGGTGAGCATCTTCGGCGGCGGATACCCGGGATACGGGTCACACATCGGTGCGGCGCTCGTGAACGGGTACCGTGCGGGCCGCGACATCGCGTCGCTGGGCGTCGCGGCCACCGACGCGAGTGATGTCCAGGCTTGACACCATCCACCTCCGGACTGATAATTTAATGGCTGGACCAAAGACGGTCGCTGAGAAAGGGAGCAACATGGAAGTTGTGCCACGGGCCTATACGCCCCACGAGTACTCGACGGACATCGACATCTCTTCGGCGACGTTCTGGCAGAAGTCCTTTGCCGAGCGTGAGCAGAGCTTTGCAAAGCTCAGGGACGCCGGTGAAGTCACCTTCCACCCGCCGATGGAGCTTCCCGTCCCGACGGACGAGCGCGGTTTCTGGGCGATCACCAGGTACGAAGACCTCGCCGAGGCGTCCAAGCGAAACGATCTGTTCCTCTCCGGGTACGGCATCCAAATCGACGGCTACCCGTGGGACGGATCCTCGAGCAGCTTCTTCCACACCCAGGACGGCGACCTCCACCGCCGCAACCGGTCGCTCGTGAGTGCCGCGTTCACCCCGAAGCGCGTCGCTTCGCTCGTCGACGACATCCGTGCCGAAGCGGCCACCATCGTCGACGACGTGGCGGACGGCGGCGACTTCGATTTCGTCGTCGACATCGCCGAAAAGCTGCCGTCACGGACCGGTGCGAAGCTCATCGACCTGCCGCCGTCGGAATTCGACGGCTTCGTTCGCGCATCGGGCGTCCTCATCGGGAAGGCCGACCCCGAGTTCGGTGACCCACAGGATCCCATGAAGGCATTCCGCGCCGCGCGCGATTACGTCATGGAGCTCGGCCGCTCGATGGCCGAGGAGCGACGGAAGCGACCGGGCACGGACCTCATCTCGAACCTCGTGGAAGCCGAGTTCGACGGGCAGCACCTGTCGGACGACGACATCGGCGCCTTCACGTACCTGGTGACGATCGCATCCAACGACACCACCAAGCAGACGACGACTCTTGCGCAGCTGGCTCTGGCCGAGCACCCCGAGCAGGAGGCCTGGCTGCGGGAAGACATCCCCGGGCGCATCGGGACCGCCGTTCCGGAGTTCCTGCGCTACGGCAATCCGGTGATCCACCATGCCCGGACGGCCGCCCAGGACGTGGAATGGAAGGGCCAGCAGATCGCGAAGGGCGATCGTCTCGCGCTGTTCTACTGCTCCGCCAACCGCGATGACGCCGTGTTCACGGACCCGCAGAAGTTCGATCTGTCGCGGTTCCCGAACCCGCAGCTGTCGTTCGGCGGCGGCGGCCCCCACCTCTGCCTGGGGAACCGCTTCGCCAACACGATGCTCGCTGCGATCTTCTCGGAGCTGCTCGGACGCGTGAAGATCGAGGTCACCGGCACGCCCGTTCCGCTGGTGAGCGATCTCATCAACGGTGTCCGTCACCTGCCCGTCCACGTGAGCGCACTGTGAGCATCGCCATGACGAAGATCGATGAATCGACAGCTGCGGGCACACTCACTGCCGTCGACGGCGCACTCCGGTGGAATGTGAAGCAGAGCTTCCGCGACTACGTCGGTGAACTTCCCGATGGCGAGGAGGTCTGGACGGGTGCTGCCGGCGGGATCTCGGACGACGGCGACCTCGTCTTCCCCGCCGTCGAGATGATCCTCGGCACGCGGCCCGAGGACGATCTGCGCTTCGTCTTCGAAGGCGGGGTCCGGTTCGCAGGCTACGGCGGGATGCTGCGCGTCGAGATCCGCGACCCGTGGCTCGAGGTCGGTGAATCGACGAGTGCGCTCACCGTCGACGTGGCGCCGCCGGGCTCCACCGCCCGCCGGGTGGCCATCGCCACCCTCGAGGGCCGCCCGCAGATGGTCGAGGGCGGCGTCGTCGTGTGGAACCCCGGCAGCACCGCGCTGACCGCCGCCGGTGCTGCGCTCCTGGGCTCGGTCTACCCGCCCGGCACCGAGGCCGATGGCTTCGGATTCCGCGCCACTCTCGCCTGACTCGAAAGGCTTCTCCTGATGAGCACCACCTCACCGACGTCCGGCGTGCCCGGATACCTGGACGGGCTTCGCGTGATCGAGCTGGGCAATGAGCTCGGCGAGTATGCCGGCCGCGTGCTGGTCGGGCTCGGTGCCGACGTGGTACGCATCGAACCGGTCGACGGCGCAAGCACCCGCCGCATCGGGCCGTTCGCCGGCGACGAGATCGATCCCGAGCACAGCCTGTACTTCTGGCACTACAACCACGGGAAGCGCTCCGTGGCACTCGACCTCGACGACCCGGACGGCCAGGCGACCCTTCGTGAGCTCGCTGCCACGGCCGACGTGCTCATCGACAGCACGCCGCGCGGCTGGGCAGAACAGCGCGGGGTCGGGCTGGGCTCCCTGCGGCAGCGCAACTCCGCGCTCATCACGATGCGCATCACGCCGTTCGGCGATGACGGGCCGTGGGCCGACTACGTCGGAAGCGACCTGATCCATCTGGCCCTCGGCGGCGTCATGATGAACTGCGGCTACGACCCCGACCCGCGCGGGTTCTACGACACTCCACCCATCGCGCCGCAGATGTGGCAGTCGTACCACATCACGGGCGAGATGGCGGTCATCTCGATCCTGGGTGGCCTCGTCTACCGGCACGCGACGGGCCTCGGGCAGGCGATGGACGTCAACGTGCACGAAGCCGTGAGCAAGAACACCGAGACGGACGCTCCGGACTGGCTCTTCCTCGGCCAGCGACACCGCCGTCTCACGTGTCGCCATTCCATGGTGAGCGCCAGCCTGCCGGCGCTCGCGCAGACGAAGGACGGTCGCTACCTGCTGCCGTACAAGACGTACCTCAAGGGATCTGTGACCGCCGACGGCGGCGCATGGGACTCCACGGTGGCGGTGCTCAAGGAGTACGGCCTGGGCTCCGCCTTCGACGGATCCGAGTATGCGACCCCCGACGCACGATCGACTCCCGCGGCCATCGACCGGCTGTCGGGTGCGGTGGAGAAGCTCGTCGGGAGCACGCTGTTCTCGGCCGACGTGTGGCGCGCGGGGCAGAAGCACGGCCTGCCGTGGGCGCCGGTCCGCCTTCCGGAAGAGAACGCCACCGACCCGCACTGGCTGATGCGCGGTGCCATCGTCGACATCGATTCGCCGGCGCTCGGCCGACCCGTGACGCACATCGGGTCGAAGTGGTACTCCGAGGATGTGCCATGGGCGCTCGGCGCTGCAGCTCCGCGACTCGGCGAGCACACGGCATCGGTCGTGGCCGAATGGCGGTCTCCGTCCCCACAGAGCCCCTCGCCGAGCGATGACGCCCACGAGGAGCTCGGGCTCAGCGTACATGGGAAGCCCTTCGCGCTGAACGGCGTTCGCGTGATCGACCTGAGCTGGATGCTCGCGAGCGCGGGGGCCGGCCGCTATCTCGCCGCGCTCGGCGCAGACGTGATCAAGGTGGAGCATGCGAGCCGGCTGGACGGCATGCGAACGGGCCAGGGCCTCTGCCCGCCGGGCGGACGCGCACAGCGCGATGCGGCGACCGAACCTCTGCCGACGCCCGTCCACGACCCGGCCAACCCGAATCGCAGCGGCTCGTTCATGGAGATCAATTCGGGCAAGCGCGGCCTCTCGCTCAACCTCAAGTCACCCGAGGGCAAGGCGCTGCTCGAAGACCTCATCCGCGACGCGGACATGGTGGTCGAGGGCTTCTCGCCGGGGACGATGGAGCGCATGGGGCTCGGCTACGAGCGACTCAAGCAGCTGAACCCGCGCATCATCTATGTGCAGCAGTCGGGGCTCGGTGAGCACGGCGTCTATGGACGCGTGCGCGCGTTTGGACCCACCGCGCAGGCGTTCACCGGCATCAGCGAGATGTCGGGACTGCCGTCGCCCTACCCGCCCGCCGGCATCGGCTACTCCTACCTCGACTGGTTCGGCGCGTACAACATGGCCAACGCGATGCTCGCCGGCCTCTATCGCCGCAACACGACGGGGCTCGGCTGCCACATCGACGCCTCACAGGGCGAGATCGGCCTCCAGCTCACCGGCACCGCCATCCTCGATTGGTCCGTCAACGGACGTTCGTGGTCGCGTACCGGCAACCGCTCCCCTTACGTGCCGGCGGCACCGCACGGCGCGTACGCGTCGCAGGGTGAGGACCGCTGGATCGCCCTCGCGGCGTTCACTCAGGAGCACTGGATCGCGATGGCCGACGTACTCGGTCATACCGAGTGGCTGGCCGACGCCCGATTCGCCGATGTCGAGTCCCGCATCGCACACCAGGACGCGCTGGACGAACTGGTGGCCGCAGCGACACGGGATCGCGAGGGCGGCGAGCTGATGGCTGCGCTCCAGCAGCGAGGCGTCCCCGCCGGCGTCTGCCAGGACGCCGCCGACCGGTACGAGAGCGACCCGCAGCTTGCGCACCTCGACTGGACGGTGGAGCTGCCGCAGAGCGAGATCGGCACGTGGCCGGTCAAAGAGCACCCGGTCCGCATGGCGGCCACCCCGTCACACATCGGCGGGCGGCTGAACCGCTCCGGACCCAACTACGGCGAGGACACCGACTCGGTGCTCGCAGAGATCCTCGGCTACGACGACGACCGCATCCGCTCGCTGCGTGCTGCGGGCGTCGTGTAGTCACACCTCGAACGGAGAACGGCATGACCAACATCGCAACGGAGCTCTCACCCGCCGAGATCGCGGAGAAGATCCACGCGCACGACTTCACCATGACGATCGACGGCGAGGGCGTCGCCGGGGCGACGCAGTTCGACGTCGAGAACCCGGCCACCGGGCTCACGTTCGCGCGGGCACCGCACTGCTCGGATGAACAGCTCGATGCCGCAGTCACGGCCGCGCACCGCGCGTTCGCCTCGTGGCGGCGGGACGCCGACGCGCGGCGCGCCCATCTGCACCGTGTCGGCGACATCCTCGTCGAGAACGCCGACCTGCTCGGCACGGTCGTGACGCTGGAGCAGGGCAAGCCTCGCACCGAGGGCATCGGCGACGTCCTGCGCTCGGCGGACTGGTTCCGCTACTTCGCCGACCTCGACCTCGGCAACCTGGTCATGCAGGACGATGCGCAGGGCTTCGTCGAGGTCGTCCACCGCCCGCTCGGCGTCGTGGCGGGCGTGATCCCGTGGAACCAGCCGATGCTGATGGCCGCGTGGAAGGCCGCGCCGGCGCTGCTGGCCGGCAACACGATCGTGCTGAAGCCTTCATCGTTCACCCCGCTCACTTCGCTGCTCGTCGCCGAGCTGGTGCGGGACGCGCTTCCGGCCGGCGTCTTCACCTGCGTCTCCGGTCCGGAGCCCCTGGGCAGCAAGCTCATCTCGCACCCTCTCGTCCGCAAGGTCTCGTTCACCGGCTCGACCGAGGTGGGCAAAGGCATCCTTCGCGACACCGCTTCCGATCTGAAGCGAGTGACGCTCGAACTGGGCGGCAACGACGCGGCGATCGTGCTCGACGACGCCGACCCAGCGGATTTCGCCGAAGGCCTGTTCTGGGCGGGCTTCAAGAACAACGGGCAGATGTGCGCCCTCATCAAGCGGCTCTACGTGCCGGAGTCGCGTCGCGCGGATTACGTCGACGCGTTGGCTGACATCGCCCGTTCCGTCAACATCGGCGACGGGATGGATGCTGCCACCCAGCTCGGCCCGCTGGCCACCGCGCCGCACTTCCGGGGCATCACCGCGCTGGCCGATGCGACGCGCCACGGGGGCGCCACGGTCGCAGCCGGCGGTGAGACCCGCGACAGCGGCGGACACTTCTTCACGCCGATGGTCGTGACGGACGTCGACGACGCCGACGCGATCGTCGCGGACGAGCAGTTCGGTCCCATCCTGCCCGTCGTCGGCTACGACCACGTCGATGATGCGATCGCCCGTGCGAACGACTCGCAGTTCGGATTGGGCGGATCGGTCTGGGGACGCGATGTCGACCACGCCCGCGACATCGCATCTCAGCTCGAGACCGGCCAGGCGTCCGTGAACCACCACACCCGCGGCATCCTGCCCCACCTGCCCTTCGGCGGGGCGAAATGGAGCGGCATCGGCGTCGAGAACGGCCCTTGGGGCTACGAGGCGTTCACCCAGCTGCAGACCATCGCCGGCCCGGCCCGCTCGCGTCGCGCGTGACGGGCGCAAACAAAAGGAGAACCACAGAAATGTCACTCGAAGGAAAGCGCTTCGTCCTGACCGGTTCGGCGTCCGGCATGGGTGCCGCCACCGGTAGGAAGCTGCTCGCGGCCGGAGCCGAGGTCTACAGCCTCGACCGGAACGAGCCCGATTACCCTGTCACCGCCCACTTCCCGGTCGATCTGTCGGACCGCGCCAGCATCGACGCGGTGGTGGCCCAGCTCGACGGCCCGTGGACGGGTCTCATCAACGTCGCCGGAGTGCCGGGCGGCTCGCTCCCGAACGACTTCGTGTTCTCGGTGAACTATCTGGCCCTGCGGCACCTCTCGGAGGCGATCGAACCGCAGCTCGAGCCTGGCGGCTCGATCGTGAACGTGTCGTCCAACGGGGACGTCCTGTGGCCGACCCGTCGAGAGGTGCACGAAGACCTCCTGT
>DATEOM010000539.1:0-4456 GCA_035274105.1 Microbacterium sp. | reverse complement strand
CCCTCGGCGACCCGGCGCTGACCGGATACGCGGCCGCGATCGGCCTGCTGTCCGCCGCGATCGTCGCGAGTCTCGCGATGGTGGTCGCCGGCATCGCGCGTCGCCGCAGCGGATTCCTCACCGCGGTCGCGCTCGTGCTGGTGGTGCTCGGGATCGTGACGGCCATCGCCTCGGGCCCGCGCAGCTTCGTGCTCGGCAACGTGGGTCTCGGCACGAGCACGATTCCCACCACGATCGTGCAGCCCTTCGGCAGCACCGACATCTCCGTGCTGCCCCTCTCGGAGGACGAGAACGTCGACGCCGGGACGATCACGATCCGCAAGAGCACCGGTGTCACCTACATCACGGTGAACCCGGGGACCGCGGTGGAGATCGAGGCACGGCTGGGCGCCGGCCGGGTGGAGGTGCAGCGCCTCGACCCGGAGTCGAACGCCGTCGAGGACGTGCCGGTCACCCTTCGCCCCGGCGAGGAGGGAACGTCGGAGTGGACGTGGTTCACCCGCAACACCGCGACAGCCGGCGACCCCGCCACACGCCAGAAGATCGTGCTGGAGCAGGGACTCGGCTCCGTGTACGTGACCGTCTACGAGCCGGAGGAACAGCGATGACCGACACCAGCCCCACCCTCGACCTCACGCCGCCGACGGTGAACCCCCCGCTCACCGGGACGCCCGACGAGCGGCCGGGCACCGATCCTGCCGCCGACACGGCGCCGCGCACGCGCTGGGCGGCGATCATCTGGGGCTTGGTGCTCGCACTGATCTCGGCGACGACGCTCTGGGTCACGCTCGACGCGGGCCGTCGCGACGCCGTCGCGGACTGGGTCGTCTCGCTCTCCCCGCCGGCGATCATCGCGTACCTTCTGCTCGCCGCCGGCGCGGTCGCACTCGTGGGCGGCCTGGTCGGCATCGCCCGTCGCCTGCAGCGCGGCCCGCGGGCCGCAGCATCCGCTCCCCCGGCCGCCTGAGCGCGTCGGCCGGGTCTCCCTCCGCTCACCTGTCACGAATAGCCGCCGCGGCCGGCAGTTTGCGACAGGTGAGCAGGGGGTTCCGTCAGGAGGGGACGGATGCTGCGCCCCGCCGCCGTCGCCACGGCACCGCCAGCAGCAGGCCGACGACGAGCAGTGCGCCGCCGAACGCGGCGGCCGCCCACGGGGTCTCGGAGGGGATCTCGAGGTATGTCGTGATGCCGAGGATGCGCGCGAGGCCCCAGGGCAGCAGGCCCATCTCGTCATTCCAGAGGGTCAGCGAGGACTCGAGGCCCACGAACCCGACGACGATCGCGGGCACGAGCAGTCCCGCGCCCACCGCGGCCAGCACGTAGCCGGTCGCGCGGCGCGCACCGACCTGAGCCGACAGCGCCCAGCCGGCGGCGACGAACACCCAGACGAACAGCGCGAACGCGACGGTGATGTACGCCGTGCGCAGCAGGGGGTCGGTCCAGAAGGCGAACCAGTAGCCGCCGGGCCCCGTGAACGACAGGGCGAACAGCGTCACGATGCAGCGCAGCATCACGACGCCGCCGACGGCGGCGATGACCGGCCACGGCGAGCGCTCCCAGACGAAGAGGCGCAGCACGAGCGCGAAGACGACCCAGGCGCCGACGATGACGGCGACGTGCGTCCACGACAGGAACGACGTCTGCACCGCGCGCGTCGCGATGAGCAGCCCCGCGGGCACGATCAGCAGCAGCCACCGGTCGAGCTCGAGCATGCCGAGGGTCGACTCGCGCGCCCGCCACGGGCGCGTCGACGCGATCCACGTCGCGCGTGCCGCCGCGGCACCCGGCCTGGCGACCAGACGCGTCCGCGCGGCGAGCATGCCGATCACGACCCACGCTAGTGCCAGCACGAGCAGCACGCGCGCGATCCAGGCCATGGCCTCGTCGCGCACCGCGCGTTCCACGCCCAGCTGGGCGGCGGTGAGGTTGAGCGCCGGGTAGTCGATGCTCCCCTCGTAGGCCGCGAGGTGCTCCGCCGCGCGCTCCTCGTACACGACGCGGTCGGCATCCCACTGCGCGTGTGCCTCGGCCGACAGCGTGTCGTGCCACTGCCCCTGGTGCAGGATCATCGCGCGGTAGGCCTCGAGCAGCCGCAGCGTGTCGAGCTCGTAGTCCAGCGTGTCGAGGAACGCGGCCCGGATGTCTGCGGAGCGCCAGGTGGCGGCATCCGTCTCCGAGACGAGATCGCGCATCTGCTCGACCGCCGCCACCGCGTCGGCACCGGACGCGATCGCCCCCGGCACACCGTCGTCGCCGGAGCCTTCAGCCCCCCGACCAGTGCTGTCGCGGACGATCGAGTAGAGCACGTCGAGCACGGCGGAGTCGCCGGTGAGGATGTCCCACTCGAAGATCCACATCATGGGCGGCGGCTCGAGCCCGATCGCGAACACCCGCTGCTCGGCGAACTGCGGCACGTACATGCCCTCGGCGATCGCGTCGCGCGAGTGCGTCATCGCCGCGACGATCGCCTCGACGGTGCCGGGGTCATCGGAGAAGTACTCGCGCGCCCATGCGGCGGTGATTCCCGCAACGTCGGCCCCGGGATCTTGGGCAAGGGATGCTGCGAGCTGGGTGTTGAGCTCGTACAGCTGCCAGAACCCCGACTTCAGGTAGAGCGACATGGGTCCGGCGCGCCAGGGCCCGCCGTCCTGCGTCCAGACCCAGACGCCCTCGACCTGGTCGTTCGCGGCGAGCAGCTGCTGCAGCGCCCACTGGTACTGCGGGCCGAGGTCATTGGGGAACGCGCCGAAGTTCTCGAACTCGCGCCGGCTCTGGAACTCGACGATGCGCCGCTGCGCCCCGTGCTCGAGGGTGTCGTTGAGCGGCAGCCACGTGTAGAAGTCGCCGAGCGTGTACTTCGTCGACACGATGAGCGCGGGCGAGTCGATGCCGCCCAGCACCGCCTCGTACGACGCGCTGTCGGTGTGCATGTCGCCGACGGCGCCGACGCCCACCGACCACGTACGGAAGATCACTTCGCGATCGGATGCCTCGGCCTGCGCCGTGAACGCCTCGAGCATCGTGCGCACGGCGTCGACCGAGGTCACTTCGAGTGCCGAGTAGTAGTCCCAGCCGCCGACGTCGTACACCGGGCCCGCCTCGCCGATGCGGATGAGGACGCCGTCGAGCGCGGGCACGGTCTCGTAGAGCTCGTCGAGCCCGGCGGTGTAGACGTCCCAGAGTTCGGAGTTCTCGGTGTCGAGCGACCCGAACTCATCGGTGAGGTACTGCTCGAGCGGGCCGGTGAGGGCGAGCATGTCGGTGCGCAGGAACACCTTCATGCCGAGCTCGTCGGCGCGCTCCCAGAACGGCGCGAACGCGTCGCGCAGCGCCAGCGCCTTGTCGCGGTGGTCGTCGCCCTCGGCGTAGACCGGGCCGTCCGGCGCGTCGTCGAACGTCACGTACTCGACGAACCCGGGGAACGCGACGGCGTTGAACCCGTTCGCGAGCGAGTGCCGCAAGAACCCGTCGAAGTCCTCGAACGCCGAGGCGAGCGCGGTCTGGTCGACGTACGGCGGCTCGGGCTGGATCACCGCGGCGAACGCCTTCGACGCGTGAGAGTAGTCGTCGCCGGACTCCCACTCGGCCGGATCCGGCAGGACGCCGACCGCACCGAGATCCGTCAGGCGCAGCGGCAGCCGCGACGCCTCGTGCTCGCCGACGAGGTCGGCGAGAGGCGCGGCGGCGCGGATCTGGTTGCTGAGCGCGTAGATGCCGCGAGTGGCGCCGTCCTCGTTCCCGGCGCGGACGAGCCACGACGCGCCGTCGCCCTCGATCGCATACGCGTCGCCGGTCGCGAGGAGAGTCGGGACGATCTGGACGGTGAGCACGGCTTCGCCGGAGGTTCCGGATGCCGCGGCCGCAGCATCCGTCAATTCCTCCAGTGCGACCGACACGCGCTCGCTGTCGGGCGCGTTGACGGTCGTGAAGCGCGGCGGCAGCACCGGCGCGGCCACGTCGGGAACGACCGGGGCGGCCGGCTCCATCTGGGCCGAGGGTTCGGTGCGGATGCCGAGCGCGTCACCGACGGCGAACGCGACGCCGGCGCCGAGCGCGAGGAGGACGATCGCGGTGACGACGGCGAGGATGCCTCGCCGTCGCGCCGTCGTCATCCTCTGATCCTAGATCCGCTGCTCGGGCCGCCTTCGACAGATGAGCCGAACTGTTGCGGACCTGTTGCCGAGCGCTCGCGACCGCTCACGGGAACACGATCTCTGAGTCCGGCTGGCGGATCAGAAAGCCCTGGGCGCGATCGCAGCCGAGCGCCACCGCGATGTCGAGATGGGTGAGGGTCTCGATCCCCTCGGCAACCACGCGCAGCCCGTGGCTGTGCGCGGCCTGGACCTCGTTGCGCAGCGCCGCGCGCGCGTCGGCGTCCGCCCCTCGCACCAGATGGCCGGGCAGCTTCACCTCGGTGAGCGGCAGCCGGGGAAGGAGCTCGCGCGAGGAGTCCGAG
>DATEOM010000538.1:0-2085 GCA_035274105.1 Microbacterium sp. | reverse complement strand
GAGCCACCTAAGGGAATCGAACCCTTGACCTAATCATTACGAGTGATTCGCTCTGCCGACTGAGCTAAGGTGGCGGGCCTCGCTTGCGCGACGCACAAGCAACGATCTTACAGGGTCCGGAGGGTGCTGGCGAACCAGCGGGGACGAGGCATCCATTCCGGACTCGATCCCACTGTCCGGCGGACTCGGTGTCGACGTGTTACGGCCAGGTTTCGGGATGCCCGGCGGGCCCACGTAGGTTCGAACACGGTCCGCGACGAAGCGTGCGCGGTCCGCGGATCGTGCGCGCGGTCACAAGCCCGAGACGGGCCTCGATCCACAGGAGCACTCACATGTCCACGTCCAAGAAGCTCACCGCCGCAGCAGCACTCGCGCTTCCCCTCGCCCTCCTCCTCGCCGGCTGCGCCGGTGGGAGCACGGATGCCGCCGCCGGCGGATCCGACGAGAACGAGGTCGTCCGCATCGGCGTCGTCGACTCCGGCGACCCGTACTGGGAGACCTACACGGAGGCCGCGGCGGACGAGGGCATCGAGGTCGAGCTCGTCAACTTCAGCGAGTACACGCAGCCGAACCCCGCCCTCTCGGCGGGCGAGCTGGACCTGAACCAGTTCCAGCACATCATCTACCTCGCCACCTACAACGTGCAGAGCGACGACGACCTGCAGCCGATCGGTGCCACGGCGATCTACCCGCTCGGCCTGTACTCGTCGCAGTACGAGTCGGCCGACGACATCCCCGAGGGCTCCACGGTCGCCGTTCCCAACGACGAGTCGAACCAGGCCCGCGGCCTCCTCGTGCTGCAGTCGGCCGGTCTCATCGAGCTGAAGGACGGCGGCTCGGTCTTCTCGACCGTCGCCGATGTGCTGCCCGAGTCGAAGGTGAAGGTCGAGGCGCTCGACGCCGCCTTCACCGCGACCTCGCTGCCCGACGTCGCCGCGGCGATCGTGAACAACGACTTCCTCGCGGACGCCGACCTCACCGCCGAGGACGCCATCGCCACCGACGACCCGACCGACCCGACCGCGTTCCCGTACATCAACATCTTCGCGGCGAAGGCCGAGGACGCCGACAACCCGACGTACCTCAAGCTCGTCGAGATCTACCAGAACACGCAGGACGTCCTGGACGGCGTCGTCGAGGCGTCGGGCGGCACCGCGGTGCTCGTCAAGACCCCGGTCGACGAGCTCGTCGCGTCGCTCACCGACGTCGAGGACGACATCCGCGCCAACTCGTAACACCCGCCACACCGCGGCACCCGTCTGTGCGGCCCGTCAGCGCCTCGAGCGCGCGGGCCGCACACGCGCGTTCCGCCGAGGAGCACCCATGACCCTCATCCGCCTCACCGGCGTGACCAAGACCTTCCCGCCGTCCGGCAAGGGCGGCTCGTCCGTCGTCGCCGTCGACGACGTCTCGCTCGACATCGCCGCCGGCGAGGTGTGCGGCATCATCGGCTACTCGGGCGCCGGCAAGAGCACCGTGCTGCGGCTCGTGAACGCGCTCGAGACGCCGACGGCCGGCACCGTCGAGATCGACGGCCGCGACATCACGCACCTGCGCGAGCGCGAACTGCGCGAGCTGCGCGGCGACATCGGCATGATCTTCCAGCAGTTCAACCTCTTCGACTCGCGCACGGTCGCGAAGAACGTCGCGTACCCGCTCGAGGTCGCCCGGCGTCCGCGAGCCGAGATCGCCGCGCGCGTCGACGAGCTGCTGCGCTTCGTCGGCCTCGCCGACAAGGCGAGAAGCTACCCCGAGCAGCTGTCGGGCGGACAGAAGCAGCGTGTCGGCATCGCCCGCGCGCTGGCGACGAACCCGCGCATCCTGCTCGCCGACGAAGCGACGAGCGCCCTCGATCCCGACACGACGCAGGAGGTGCTGGCGCTCCTGAAGCGCATCAACGAGGAGCTCGGCGTGACCATCCTCGTCATCACGCACGAGATGGACGTGATCCGCACCCTCGCCGACCGCGTCGTCGTGATGGAAAACGGCCGCATCATCGAGAGCGGCGCCGTCTTCGACGTCCTCTCGGCGCCGCAGCACGCCGCGACCCGCCGGTTCGTCGCGAGCATCATCGAGGACGTCCCC
>DATEOM010000537.1:0-3162 GCA_035274105.1 Microbacterium sp. | reverse complement strand
AGGCGAGGGGTCCTGCCGGTCCGCCGCTGGCCGTCGCATCCCTGCTGACCGCGGCTGCCACCGATACCCGACACGCGACCCGCTCAGTCCCCGCGGACCGGATCGAGCTCGTCGAATGCGACTTGCCGGTCAGGGGAGCGGAGGATAAGGGATTCGAACCCTTGAGGGGTTGCCCCCAACACGCTTTCCTACTCTGCCGACCCTGGTTCGCATGCATCCGTCGCTCTGTACCGCCTGGTCGCGGATCCCGCCGACCTGGGCCGGCGTCTCTCCGGTATGACCGGGCGAGGGAGAGATATTGCCGGTTCACGGTCGGATCTGGTTGTAGCCTGACCCACCGATGTTGCGGGAAACGTCGACAGCAGGGGTCGGCTTGGCCAGAAACATGTTGGTGACGGGTACGTCGCAAGGGCTCGGCGCGGCCGTGTCGGAGGCGGTGCGGTCACGAGGCGACAGGGTCTTCAGCATGAGCCGCAGGCGCCCTCCGACTCCGACCGAGAAGTGGACGGAGGTGGACTTCGCCGACGTGCACCGCGTGGGCGCAGCCGTCCGGACAATGGCGGACTCGCTGGACCGGCCGCTGGACGGCGTGGTTCTCAATGCTGCATTGGCCGACAAGTCGCGCTCACAATGGTCTGCCGAGCAGGTCGAGCGGCATTTCCGAGTGAACGCTCTGGCGCCCTTCGCTCTGTGGAGCGGTCTGGAGGAGGCCGGGGTGGTTGGCGACCCATGCAACGTGGTCCTGATGGGGAGCTTCCTGCAGAACGGCAACGTTCGGCAGCCGGCCTACGCGATGAGCAAGGCGGCGCTGTGGTCATGGATGCGCTCGTACACGATGAGTCAGCCGACCGTCGCACCCGTCTCCATGAACATGATCTGGCCAGGCAGGGTGGACACTCCAGCGAACCCCCCGCGGGAACTGCCCGACGGTGATCCCAACCTCTTCTACCCGCCACAACGGGTGGCGGATGTCGTGCTGCGATACCTGTACCAGGCTCCAGGGGGCCCTCGTGGCACGGTGATCGATCTGGGCAGGTCCTGATGGCGATCAGGCGGCTGGGCTACGAGTGCAATCCCGCGACACTGCGCGACGGACGTGGTGGAATATTTACCTACTATCCCGAGGACCCCATCGTCGAGTGGAACCTGCTGTTCACGAAGGCGGGGGAGAGCCGAGGATTTCACTATCATAAGGAGTTCGACGAGTACGTCCTCATCACCTCGGGGCACGGAACCTACCTGGGGCTTGAGAGTGACGGCAGCGAGTCGGTGCACAAGGTCGCTGCCGGAGACTGCGTCCACTTTCCCAGTGGCACTGCGCACACGCTCTACGCGATCACAGACATGAGGATGGTCGCCCTTCTCACCAAGCGGTGGAACGACTGTGCCGAGCCGCTGACGAGAATCGACCGGCCATGAAGGTACTGGTCACCGGTGGAGCCGGGTTCAAGGGGTGCATGGTCACTCAGGCACTTCTTCGACGTGGGTACGAGGTCACCGTCTTCGACGTGATGGAGTATGGCGAGGGCCCCGCGATCGCGCTCCACACCGAGGGCGCGCGGGTCGTGCGGGGCAGCGTCGGGGACGCCGGCTGCGTCGCCGAGGAGGTGCGTCACCACGACGCCGTCGTCCACCTGGCGGGCGTCGTGGGTTTCCCGCTGTGCGATCTCGATCCTGTCCGCGCTGCGGCTGTCAATGTCGAGGGAACGAGGAACGTCGTCACGGCGCTGAGGCGCGACCAGCCGATGGTCTATGCCTCGACAGGATCTGTGTACGGGCGGGTCGACGACGTCTGCGACGAGGAAAGCGCTCCCCAGCCCCTCACCCGATACGGCCGGACCAAGCTCGAGGGTGAGCGCATGACGCTTGCCTCAGGAGGAGTGGCGCTACGGTTCGCGACGGTCATCGGGGTGAGCCCGTGTATGCGTTTCGACCTCCTCGTCAATGCCTTCACCTATCGGGCCGTCCAGTTCGGATGGCTGGAGCTCTATCAGCCCGAGGACCGTCGGTCGTTCATCGACGTGGCGGATGCGGCGGAGGCATACGTCTTCGCACTCGAGAACTACGAGGTCATGCGCGGGGATGTATTCAATATCGGGAACCCGAACCTGAACCTCACCAAGCGGCAGGTCGCGGAGGCGGTCTCGGAGCAGTTCCCCATGCATGTCGAGGCGTCCACTGGCAGGCCGGACCCCGATCAGCGCAACTACGAGGTGGCGTTCGGCAAGGTCAGTCAGCTGGGTTTCGCTGCTGAGATCCCGATCGCCTCGACGATCAGTCAGGTCGGGTCGGTGGCTCGGATGGTGGAGGACGCCAGACGCTGGCGTTTTGTGCCTTAGTCGCGGGACTAGTCGCCCGCAGCTGTGACAGCGCCGTCCTGGTGGACGAGTCGAGCTCGCAGCACCAGGAGCACGAAGTGCGCCATCTCCACTGTGTAGCGCCGCCAGAGCCGTCGGGGCTGACGCATCAGCCGGTAGAACCAGTTGAGCCGCAGCGTGTCAGCCCATCGGGGATACCAACTTCCGGCTGTCCCGACCGCGGCGTGGTCGAGGTAGGAGCCGCCGGTGAGGACGAAAGGGGCGGTCAGCGAGTCGCCGTACTCGGCAACCCATCGCTGCTGGAGCGGCGTGGGTAGGCTGACGAGTAGGACGTCGGGCCGGCAGCCGTTGACTGCAGCGACGATCCGTTCGGAATCGCGCTCCTCGAAGCGTCCGGGGTGGCCCCGCTGTACGTCGTGGTAACCGTGTTCTGTCCCGACGACTCGTAGACCCGGGAACGCCGCCGCGAGCCGCCGGCCGGCCTCGTCCGCAATGCCCGGCTCGCAGCCGAACAAGAACAGCCTCCCACGACGCTCCGCGAGGAGCCGGAAGAGGTGCGGCGCGAACCTGTCGGTGTCCACCCGTTCAGGCACAGTGAACCCGAACAAGGGTGCCAGCAGCCGCACGCCGTTCCCGTCCACCGCGACAACGTGGAAGTCGTTGATGTCCGCTCTGAGCTGCGGGTCAAGCAGCGCTCGCCGGGCGTAGTCGGGGTTGAGGAAGGTGAGCCGCAGCTGTCCGGCGCCGTCCAGGGCTTGGGAGACGGCGTCCAACAACTCCTCGAGCGTGGTGAGCGAAACCGTGATCCCGGCGAACCAGCGCGACGTCACACCAACCCCCTATT
>DATEOM010000536.1:0-2377 GCA_035274105.1 Microbacterium sp. | reverse complement strand
ACCCGGTGACGGGCGGTGCGCGTGCGTTCGGCGTCGGTCAGCGCGGCGACCGGCTCGACGAGCGGGGGAAATGCCATGCCCTCAGGCTAACCGCGCCGGTGTGCGCGGAGGCCGTTCGTGCGGCAGCTCCGATCTGTCCTTCTTCCGGATGCGTGCGTCGTCCCGCTGCGGGGTGTGCTGCGCGACACGCAGGGCGAACACGCGCGTCACGGGACGACGCGGAGAGTCGCGGGACGTCACGTCGGGGGCTGCCGTTCCCGGCGAGACCTAGCATGCGGGAGTGACTGACGCGGCTGAGGTGGCGGATCGTTCCGCGCGGGCCGGGAGCGCGCTCGCCGACCGCTCGGATCCGCCGGTGCTCGAGCGGGTGTGGGCCGAGACCCTCCCGGAGCTTTCCCGTCCGGTCGCCCCCGCCCGTACTCCGCAGCCGCGGCTGCTCGCGGTGAGCGATGCCGTCGCCGGGGAGCTCGGTCTCGATCCCGGCTACCTGCGGACGGCGGAAGGGGTCCGGTTCCTCACGGGTGAGTCGTTCGCGCCGGACTCCGCACCCGTCGCCCAGGTGTACGCGGGACACCAGTGGGGCGTCTTCACGCCGATCCTCGGGGACGGCCGCGCGGCGCTCCTCGGTGAGCGGCGTGACCGCGGCGGGCGCCTGCGCGATGTTCACGTGAAGGGGATCGGCCCCACGTCGATGTCGCGCGTCGACGGCTTCGCCGTCGTCGGACCCATGCTCCGCGAGTTCCTCATGACCGAGGCGATGCACGCGCTGCGCGTTCCCACCACCCGCGCGCTCGCCGTGGTCGCCACCGGTGCTCCGCGCCACCATGGCGGTCGCGTGCTGCCCGGCGCCGTCCTCGCGCGCACCGCGGCCAGCCATGTGCGGTTCGGCTCGTTCGAATACGTGCGCGCCCAGGGCGACCGCACCCTTCTGCGCCGACTCGCGGATCACGTCGTCGTGCGCCACTACCCCGCGGCTGCCCATGCCGGCCATCCCTATCGTGCACTGCTCGACGGGATCGTGGACGCGGTCGCGGCCCTCACCGCCGACTGGATGCGCACCGGGTTCGTGCACGGCGTGCTCAGCACCGACAACGTGCTGGTCTCCGCCGAGACCATCGACTACGGACCCTGCGCCTTCCTCGACGCGTACGAACCCGCGGCGTACTTCAGCTCCATCGACAAGACCGGCCGCTACGCCTACGACCGGCAGCCGTCGATCATGCGATGGAACCTCGAGCGCCTGGGCGGCGCGCTCGGACCCCTGCTGGCCGACGACCCGGCGGACGGCGAGCTCGTCGCCGCGGAGATCGTCGGCACATTCGACGCGCGCTATCGGTCGCACTGGGTGGCGGCCTTCCGGCAGAAGCTCGGCTTCGACGATCGGGTCGACGGGCACCTCGCCGCCGAGCTCGCGCAGGGCGCCCTCGACCTGCTCGAGCACCACGACGTCGACTTCACCGGGTTCTGGCGAGATCTGGCAGCGGTCGCCGAGGGTGATCAGCAGCCGGTGCGCGACCGCTTCCTCGGTCCGGTTCCCGAGCTCGACGCGTGGCTCGACCGATGGTCGGCGCTGGCGCCGGATGCCGCCCTCATCCGGGCGACGAACCCGCTGTACATCGCCCGCAACCACATCGTCGAGGAGGCGCTGCAGGCCGCGACCGACGGGAACCTCGCGCCCTTCGAGCGGCTGCTCGACCTGCTGCGCGACCCGTACACCGATCGACCTGGGAGCGAGCACCGCCGCTTCGCCCAGCCGGCGCCCGACGGCAGCCCGCGGCACCGCACCTTCTGCGGCACGTGATCGCGGGCTCGACGCCACACCCCGCGGCGCCCGGTCGCGGATCCGCAACTGCGGTGATACAGAGCGCATCTACCCGCATCTACGGTGCTAGCGTGAGGCCATGGCCAGCTACAAGATCGCCGAGGCGGCGCGCCTGCTCGGCGTGAGCGACGACACCGTGCGCCGGTGGGTCGACGCCGGCACGCTGCCCACGACCGGGGCATCGCCGATCGAGATTCCCGGGGACGCCCTCGCCGCACACGCGGTCGAGCTGGCGGCGACGCCGACCGACCCCAGCGACGTGCTCTCGAGCGCCCGCAACCGGTTCGTCGGTCTCGTGACGCGCGTGCAGGCCGACGGCGTCATGGCCCAGGTCGACATCCAGTCCGGCCCGCACCGGGTGGTCTCGCTGATGTCGAGCGAGGCGGTGCGCGAGCTCGGCCTCGAGCCCGGCTCCCTCGCCGTCGCCGTGGTGAAGGCGACGACCGTCATCGTCGAAACCCCGAGAGGCTGACATGCCGCGCTCCGCGCTCCTTCGCTCGTCCGTGGTCCTCGTCTCGCTCGCGCTGCTGCTCACCGGCTGTGCGACCGCCGCCG
>DATEOM010000535.1:0-2327 GCA_035274105.1 Microbacterium sp. | reverse complement strand
CCCTCGGCGAGCGTGATCTCGCCGTCCGGGGTGACGGCGGTCACCTCGGCCCCGGTGCGCAGCTCGGCGCCCGCGTCGCTCGCGGCGCGCGACAGCTCGGCCGTCACGCGGCCCATGCCGCCGACGGGCACGTCCCAGTGCCCGGTGCCGCCGCCGATCACGTGGTAGAGGAAGCAGCGGTTCTGGCGCAGGCTCTCATCGTCGGCCGAGGCGAAGGTGCCGATGAGGCCGTCGGTGAGCGCGATGCCGCGGGCGATGTCGGTGTCGAACGACGACCGGAGCAGGTCGCCCAAGGGGCGCTCGAAGAGGTCGGACCAGAGCCGGTCGTCGGCGAGGTCCGCCCGCACCTCGCTCTCGCGATGCAGCGGCCGCGTCATAGACGGGAAGAGGAGGCGGGCGACCGGCGCGATCCGGTCGGAGAAGTCCGCGAACCGCCTCGCTTCGCCGGTGCTCCCGGTGACGCGAGCGAACGAGTCGGCGGTGGCTGCAGCATCCGCCGTGTCGATCAGGATCCCGCGCGACGGGCTCGCGGGATCGGGGGTGTACGAGGAGTAGCGGCGACGGAGAAGACGGATGCCGAGCCCGAGGTCGTCGATGATGCGCTGCGGCAGCAGGCTCACGAGGTAGGAGTAGCGCGAGAGACGTGCGTCGACGCCCGCCCACGGTCGCTCCGACACCGCGGCGCCGCCGACGTGGTCGAGTCGTTCCAGGACGACCACCGAGCGACCTGCCCGCGCGAGGTAGGCGGCGGCGACGAGCGCGTTGTGACCGCCGCCGACGATGGCGACGTCGTAGCGGGAGGAGCGGGCGGCAGCGACCATGCGCACCACGCTACCCAGCCGGTCGCCCGTGCCCGCGATATCGTCCGTCGTTCGCCCGCCCGGCGGTCGGACGTCGCCGCCGGTTCGTTACCGTGGAGGCATGAGCCTCGAGCACGACCTCGAATCCCTTGCCATCGACATCGCCCGGGAGGCCGGGGAGCTCGCGCGGACGCGCCGCGAGGCCGGTGTCGCGATCGCCGCGACCAAGACCGCCCTCGCCGACATCGTCACGGAGGCCGACCGTGAGGTCGAGGCGCTGATCCGTGCCCGGCTGGCCGCGGCCCGACCCGACGACGGGTTCCTCGGCGAGGAGACCGGGGGTGACCCCGGAGCGAGCGGCGTGACGTGGGTCGTCGACCCGATCGACGGCACCGTCAACTACGCCTACGGCATCCCGTCGTACGCCGTCAGCATCGCGGCGGTGCAGGGCGAGCCGACGCCCGGCGCGTGGGAGGCGCTGGCGGGCGTCGTCTACACGCCTGTGCTCGGCGAGATCTTCCACGCCGCGCGAGGCGAGGGCGCGTGGCTGGGCGTGAACCGGCTGGCCGTCAACCCCGAGGTCGGCGGTGCCGGTGCCCTCCTCGCGACGGGCTTCGGCTACGACCCGGCGACGCGGCCCGGCGACATCGAGCTCATCGGCCGCGTCATGCCCGCGGTGCCCGCACGCGACCTGCGTCGCGGCGGATCGGCGGCGAGCGACCTGGCGTACGTCGCGGCCGGGCGCCTCGACGGCTATTTCGAGCGCGGGCTCGCCCCGTGGGACCTCGCCGCGGGGTCGCTCCTCGTGACCGAGGCGGGCGGCCGCTTCGGCCGTGCGAAGCCCGACGGCGGCCGGCGCGAGCCCCTCGTCGTCGCCGCGACCCCGGCGATCTTCGACCGCCTCGCCGAGGCCGCCGGACTGCACTGACGCCTGCGTTCTCATCGAATCCTCACGAAACGCGCCTGACGAAATCCGAGCCGTACATGGCATTCCCAGGACCTCCGGGGTAGGGTTTACCCGATCGTTACCTTCGCCACCCGAACGGCGGAGGGTCATCGCCCCGAAGCCCGCCATGTCGCGAACACCCCCCTCGCGGCACGACCCGAGAGCCCGACTCCGCTTTGCCTTTTGACGCCCCCCAGGCCGGATCTGCGCCCACGCGCCGCTCCAGCCGAACCTCCGCAACGCCTGTCCAGGCGACGCCGGAGACCCCGGGGGCGGGCCGCGCGACCGTGCGGCGTCAGGCGGCAAGCAGCGCTCCCGAGCGTCCTGCGGTCGTGTGGGGTCGTCCTGTCGATCCAACGCGAACGGATGCTGCGACCGCCCCGACGGCGAAGCCCGCGGCGACCTCGTACCTGACGTCCGCGCCTGAGGCGGCCGCGCCGGTGGCGCCCGCTCCGGCTGCGGTGTCCGTCGAGCCGGTCGCTCCGGCGCCGTCGTCGGTCGAGCTTCCTGTCGCGTCCCGCCCGGTCGTCGAGCCCGTCGCGCCGCGTGTTCGCGCCCGTTCATCGGCGGCTTCCGCATCT
>DATEOM010000534.1:0-3457 GCA_035274105.1 Microbacterium sp. | reverse complement strand
AAGACGACGCTCTTGAAGTGCATCGCGGGCCTGCTCAAGCCCACCTCGGGAGTGGTGGAGCTCGGAGGCCGCCGCGTCACGGCGCCGCCGCCGAACATGGCCCTCGTGTTCCAGGAGTACGGCCGCAGCCTGTACCCGTGGCTGACCGTCCGCGGCAACGTCGAGCTGCCGCTGAAGCACAAGAGGCTCGCCCGCGATGAGCGCGACCGGCTGGTCGACGACGCCCTCGCGGCGGTGGGTCTCGACCACGCGAAGGGCAGCTACCCGTGGCAGCTGTCCGGCGGCATGCAGCAGCGCGTGGCCATCGCCCGCGCGGTCGCGTACCAGCCCGAGGTGCTCATCATGGACGAGCCGTTCGCCGCCGTCGACGCGCAGACGCGTGCCGACCTCGAAGACCTCGTGCGCACCCTCCACCGCGAGCGAGGGATGTCGATCCTCTTCGTCACGCACGACATCGACGAGTCGGTGTACCTCGGTGAGCGGGTCATCGTGCTGTCGAAGTCCCCGACGTGGGTGCAGGAGGACCTCGCGATCGACCTCGCCCCCGAGCGCGACCAGATCACGACGCGGGCGCTGCCCCGGTTCACCGAGCTGCGCACGCACGTCTACGAGCAGATCCAGCGCGCCAAGCGCGGCGAGGCCGTCCGCCCGGGGGCCGCGTGAGCGTCATCCCCACCGCCGACGCGTCGATCCTCACCCGCAAGCCGCGTCAGCTGCTGCTGGCGTTCTTCGGCGAGTTCGTGTGCGACCGCTACTTCGAGCCGCTGCGCGCGAGCGTGCTGATCGGCGTCCTCGAGAGTGCCGGCGTCGCGGCGTCGGCGGTGCGCACGAACCTCGACCGCATGGTCGAGAGCGGCATGCTGGAGCGTCGTCGCCTGGGCCGTGAGATCGGGTTCGAGCTCACCGCGCACGGCAGCGAGGTGCTGCGCGAGGCATCCGGTCGCGTCAACGGCCCCGCCGCCTTCGAGCCGCAGGGCGAGGGCTGGACCCTGGTGACCTTCAGCGTGCCCGAGCATCTGCGGGACCTCCGTCACCGGCTGCGCGCCGCCCTCACCTGGTCGGGCTTCGCGGTGCTGCGCGACGGCCTGTGGATCGCGCCGGGAGCCGTGGATCTCGCCGCGGCGCTCGGGGCGATCATCCCGGATCTGCCTCCCGGCTCGGTCAACGCCTTCTCGGCGAACGAGCTCGACGGGTTCCCGATGGCGGAGACCGTCCGCGTCGCCTGGGACATCGAGGGCATCCGCGCCGCCCACGAGGAGTTCATCGCGCACTGGGAGCGTGAGGACGCGGCATCCGATCTCCCGGCCGTCACCGGCCGGACGCTGCTCGTGGCCGACTGGCTGGCGCTCCTCCGAGCCGATCCGCGCCTGCCCCGCCAGTACATGGGCGACGACTGGCCGGCGGACCGTTCCTTCGAGCTCTTCACGCGGCGGCACCGCGAGTTCGCCTTCCCCGCGGTCCGCGACTTCGCCGGCCTCGTGACCTGAGCCTCGCCGGAACCGGCTCAGGTCACGCGATACGCGACGTAGCGAGCGACGGCACCGGCGGCCGGCGGTTCGTGCGTCATCGGCCCTCTCCGTAGCGGGCGCGGAGGTCGGCTTTGCGGATCTTGCCGGATGCTGTGCGCGGCAGGTCCTCGACGACCACGACGTTCTTCGGCAGCTTGTAGCGGGCGAGCAGGCCGTCGAGGCGCGCGCGCACGATCTCGGTGTCGACCTCGGCACCTGCGCGGAGCGTGACCACCGCCCACGGCACCTCGCCCCAGCGCTCGTCGGGCACGCCGACGACGGCGACGCCCGAGATGCCCTCGATGTCGGCGATGAGGTTCTCGACCTCGGCGGGGTAGATGTTCTCGCCGCCCGAGATGATCATGTCCTTCAGCCGGTCGGAGATGTAGAGGTAGCCGTCGGCGTCCAGGTAGCCGAGGTCTCCTGAGCGGAACCATCCGTCGGGGGTGAACGCGGCGGCGGTGGCCTCGGGCAGCCCGTGGTAGCCGAGGAACACGTTGGGTCCCGCGACCTCGATCTCGCCCAACGTGCCCCGCGGCACGACGTCGCCGTGCTCGTCGGTGATGCGCACGTCGGTGAAGAAGTGCGGCAGGCCGACGCTGCCCTGCTTCTCGCGCGTCATGGCGGGCGAGAGCGACGTCGCGCCGGGGGAGGTCTCGGTCATGCCGTAGCCCTGCGAGAACGACAGCCCGCGCTCCTCGTACGCGTTGAGGATGCGCGTGGGCACCGCCGATCCGCCGCAGGTGAGCTTGCGCAGGGTCGAGAGGTCCGTCGATGCCCACGCCGGGTGGTCGGCCATCAGCTGGTAGGTCGTGGGCACGCCGCTCAGCATCGTGATCCCGCGCTCCTGGATGAGCGCCAGCGCGCGGCCGGGTTCGAAGCCCTTCTCGAGCACGAGCGTCGCGCCCTTCAGGAGCACCGGCAGCGCGCCCATGCCGAGCGAGGCGACGTGGAAGAGGGGCGAGATCATCAGCGACACGTCGGTCGAGACGACGTCGTAGTCCACGATGCAGTTGAGCGCGACCCACGTGAGGTTGCCGTGGCTGAGCACGGCGCCCTTGGGCCTGCCGGTCGTTCCCGACGTGTAGATGATGGCCGCCGGATCGTCGAGCGCGACCTCTGCCACCGTGTGGCCGCCCGGCGCCTCGGCGGCGAGCCGCGCGAGGCCGGGGTGCTCGGGCAGGCCCTCGCCGGTGACGATGACGTGCGCGATACGACCGGCCTCGACGCCGGGCATCGCCCGCTCGAGGAACTCCGGGTCGAGCACGACCGCTCGCGCGCCGGCGTCGACGAGCACGTGCCGCATCTCGGGGGCGGCGAGCCGGGTGTTGACCGGCACGAACACCGCGCCGAGCTGGGCGGTGCCGAACATGACCTGCAGGAACTGCGGGCTGTTCTCGCCGATGTACGCCACGGCGTCACCGCGGCGGATGCCGCGATGCCACAGCACGGCGGCCACGCGGTCGGCGGCGTCGGCCAGCTCCCGGTAGGTGAGCTCCTCGTCGCCGAAGACGATGGCGGTCTTGCCGGGGTCCTTCAGGCGCCGTTTGGCGAGCCAGAACCCGATCCCCTGGTGCATCGTTGCGGTGTCCTCTCCTTCGAGGCGTTTCGTCTCGGCCGCGGCGCTCCCTCGCGGGCGACCGGGGGTCTCAGGCGTAGAAGCGGTACAGGCCGCGGGCGACGACGGCGGGCTTGCCGCCGCCTTCGATCTCGATGGTCTGGTCGACGGCGAACTGGTAGCCGCCGGGCACCTCGGTGACCTCGGCGATCACCGCGCCGCCGCGCACGCGCGCGCCCACCTTGACGGGCGACACGAACCGCACCTTGTCGAGGCCGTAGTTGACGCGCGTGCTCACGCCGGTCACGTCGAACAGCTCGGACCAGAACTTCACCGTCAGCGACAGCGACAGGAAGCCGTGCGCGATGGCACCGCCGAACGGCCCCTCGGC